>JAJDWM010000177.1 GCA_022825595.1 Bryobacterales bacterium
GAATGCTTGCTGCATTGTATGTCTTGAACCACGGGCGGCTAAGAGGCAGTAGCATGGAGAAGAGGGAGACGATGGCGGTGGCGCTGTGGCTGGCGCTTACATTTCAAGATGCGTGTTCGGAAGCGAGGCGTGAGGAACTCAGGAAGGACATTCTCGAGACTTCCCAACGAGTGGCGCTGGGTATGGCTAGTAGACTGCGGCAACGGCTGGGAGAGACCGTCCAGTCGGCTTCCAGACCCGCGCTGCGGGGTGGAGTCGATGCGGCAGCCCTAAGGTGGAATTCGATACTGGATCATGAGGAAATAGACTTGCTTCGATGGCTGCTGGCGGATGAGACTACATTGCTTGGTCAACCCTATGAGAAGGTGGAGAGCTTGGAGACGCTAGTGGTGACTCGCGGGCTAGAGCTTGGCGGTTTGCTTCGACGGTTTCCGACATTTGAACACTACGACTTTATTTCACAGAATTGTTCTCCGAATCGCTTGCTTAGCCTCGAAGAGCTCTTGGAAGGGCTCGGGGACGATCGGCCTCGTTTGGCAAGGTTATATCACGAAAAGTCCATAGTGCAGGCCTGCCCAACAGTGTTTCCCTTTCTGACGGCCTTGAGCGGTGGCTGTGTAGAAGGAAGGAGCCCACATGTGGAGCGTCCGCTAACTGACTGGTGTGGTAGAGCGCTCTTGGAAAGCGCCGCGGTTACTTTTTCAGACCAGGGATGGAGTTGAAGAGGATGGGAGTAGAATGCCGCCGACAAGATTGTACCGTTGAGGAGACCGGGGTCTGCCTCCTGAATAACGAACCGGCTACTTGCCCGGAGCGAGCGGACGAGGGTGACGTAGAAGGTGTCGTCCAGCCGGTTGATGAAGAGCAGAAAAACCACATGCCTCTCAGCCGGGCGTGTGGATTGGTGGAGGCGCGGGAGCTAATGGCGAACCGGTACGTACATGTCGTCGGCATTCTTGGCGAACCGAATGCCGGTAAGACAGCGGCTCTTGTTAGCCTCTACCTTCTGATGGCCCACAATAAGCTCTGCGGTTTCACCTTTCGGGATAGTCGTACACTGATGGGTTTCGAGGAGATCAGCCGAGGTGCACGGTGCTGGAACCGGGGACAGCTTCCCGATCAAATTACGGGCCATACGAAACTTGTAGATGACCGTGAGGCTGGATTTCTTCATATTCGCGTTAATTCGAATGCGCGGGACGTGGACATTGATTTCCTCTTACCTGACCTGCCGGGTGAATGGACGTCGGCGCTGATTGAGAGAAAGAGGTTCGATCGACTGGAGTTCCTGAAACGGGCTGATGCGATATGGCTAATGGTCAATGGGGCTGAACTTGCGGCGGTTGAAACTCGTCAAGCAACACTCCACCGCACGCGGCTGATCCTTCAACGATTGGCTGGCTTTTTGGAAACGCCGCCAACAGTAATTCTTGTCGTTACGCGCCTGGACGAGAGTGCGGCGGATCCGAACGACGTCGCCGATTTGTGCAAGGTGGGAGCCGAACAGGGTTTGGATATGAAAGTAACTCCAATTGCGTCGGTTTCTAACGTCGAGGAGGTGAAGCCCGGTCAGGGCATAGCGGAGCTTTTGGCAAGTACGATTCAGGGGCCGACGGAGGGGGGAGTGCTTTGGCCTGATCTCGGGCTAAAGGCTACCTTTACACCACCACGCGTTCGGTCGGTTGGAGGAGTGAAGAGCTGATGGCCACGCAGTCAATCATTTTGATAGGCGGTCCGGACTCTGGCAAGACCAACTACTTGGCGAGATTTTGGGAAACTATAAGATCGGGTCACGGACGTCTGCGGGTTACACAACTGCCCGAGAATATCGACTACGTTGAGGCTGCGTTAAATCACCTTCTGACGGGGAAATTCGCACCGAGGTCAGACAAAAACCTCGATGGTGGTACCGCGAGTTGCTCGATCGCGGTGACCGGGCCCTGCAAGGATCCGGAGACGCCGACAGAGGTCTACGTACCAGATGTGACCGGAGAGCTATGGGCGGGCGCGGTCGAGACATGCGAGTTGCCCGCCGCGTGGCTGGACAGTTTGCAGTCGTCTTTCGGAGCTCTGCTCTTTGTGAGGGTGGGGTCTGAATTGAATGTAGCCCCGCTAGACTGGGTGACCGCTCGTCCTCTTATGAAGCGAGATGTTGCGCTCAATGAAGCAAATGATGAACACAAGACCGAGATCTCTACGGACGTGCAACTGTGTGAGTTACTTAGGTTTCTGGAACTCACCCTTGGAACAAACACGGGTGTCAAACGGCCACGCGTTGCTATCCTGGTAACAGCGTGGGACAGGCTTGACCGGGAAACTGCGAGTAAGGGGCCTCGTCAGTTTCTCGCGGGTGAATACCCTTTGGTGGCTGGACGAATCGACGATGTCTCGCGCCTCGACATCGACGTCTTCGGCGTGAGTGTCGTAGGTGGGGATTTCGATGACGAGATTTTCAAGAGACGCTTTCTAGAGGGAAAACTTCAAGAGTTTGGATATGTGGTGCGACAACAGGCCGAGGAACGTGATCTGACGATCCCGGTTTCCTGGGTCTTGCAAGGTGCAGAACGGCAATGAAGCGGACTCTGGTACATCAAAAAGTTCACGGATACCGGAAGGGACACCAGTCGTTGTCAAGTAGCGTCAGTTTGTCTCCAAGAGATGAGGACACCGTAGATCGCTTGTCGGATATGGCAGGCCCCCTTCGTCCAGGCGAGGTGTTTGACCCATACCTTACCGCCTACCCGTTGCCGAGCGGCACTTACTATGTTGTGGGTCGAACATTCCAGGACTTGACTGCGGTTCGGTCGGGCTGCGTTGTGACCAGAAGCCTTCTTATTCCGATGAATGATTGGGCCGAGTTGGATAGTCTTGAAGGGCTACTATCGATCCTGTTGGCCCCTGACCCGGAAGAGGAAGCTAAGGAGTGTGAGGTCGCCCTATCGGGGGCGCCGCCGACGAGTACATGGGAACCGGGAGTATTAGAGTTGGTGGAGGCGCTGTTCTTCGAAGAACGACAACCGGTTGTCTATTTCGATGCTGTCGAGGCTGAGGCTATTGCGTTGCGCCTATTTGTGTCTTTATGGCCAGGCCTTAGACGTAAATTTTCTATTTGTACATATACGTTAGGACCGCGAAGAATCGGTGAGAGGTACTTTGACTTGGTTTTCGCGCCGGCGACGGCACGGCCGCGGTTTCTGGATGTTCCGCTACGACGTATTGGTGTGAGCGTATCGGGAGTCAAGGAGCCCAAGAGCCGGTGGGCTCAAGCGATGGCGCTTGACATATTTCGGTCGGATGTCCCGAGCTTGGTTGCAAAAGACGCGTTGGGAGTCCTTGCTAATGACGAGGACGGTGACCCGACCAGTATCCGGTTGATGTTGTTGTGGAATGATCTTGCCTCAAGAGCGTCCGATACACCGACGGCTGTCCTCGGGATGTTAGATGTCCTGAACGCTAGAGACAGTGACGATCGAGTTGTCTGGAACGATCTGTTGTCGACCATCATTCACGCGGTAGAACTGGCCGGTAACCGGTTGTCAACCCAGGAAGCATGGAGATTTCTTTTTTCCTTGGAAATCAAGACGAGTAGAAGAAAACGACAGTCTACAACGTTGCTGAGGCACATTGAAAGCGCGGCGCGTCACCTCGCACACAGCGATGTAAGCGAAGCCTTAAGGCATTTGGAAAGTGAAACCCAGGAGAAGATTGACCCGCCGCCACACGCATTGAAGGGACTAGCGGATGGGGTTGCGGAGTCCGAAGTGTTTCCGGGCGTGTTTGAGCGACTCGATGGGATACCGGCGATCGTGGTGTTGCGAATGTTGGAGGGTAGCGAAGCTTTCTTGCGGTGTAGTGTAGACGCGCTGACGGTGGAACCGGGCAAGTGGAATGGTCTGTTTGCGCAGCTGCTCAATGAGCCTAACCCCGGGCTACTTGCCGGAGTTCGCCGGGAGTTGGTGCGTCGAGCGGACGAGGAACTGGTTGGCAGATGGCTCCCGTTCTTATTGGACGGTGTCTCTGGTAGGGAGTTGGTGGAACTAGCCGTCGATGTCGCGACGCGGAAGGATTTCGCTACGGGAGTAATCGATCAGGCAATTGTAGGGGCTGCCAAGGTTTCTGGCAGCGTTGATTTGGTCCGCGACGCTGTAGCGAGACAAATCGCCGGTGAGAGGGCGGATCGGTTTCTCTTGGCGACCTTGGACTGCGCGAGGGCGGATTTGGAGTGGCTCGTGGATCGCCTCGAAGATCCCGAACGGGCGAGGCGACTTCTGGTCGAGGTCTTGAACCGGGCGTCCGATAAGAGGATACGGGAGATCTCAGCGGCAAAGGGGGTGTTGGGTGCAGTTCTGAACTTGCTAGCGCGAAACAAAAGGTCGGGCGCGCGGCAAATTGCACGGGTTCTAATGCTCGACGCGGTAACCGGTGAGGAGGGCGTTGACGCCGCCTTCGGCGTTTTGCCCGGACTTCCACAGGGCGAGAGAGACGAACTGGGGATTTGGATGCTACGACAGGCTCTAGGTAGCGCATGCATGGATGATCACCGTGTGGCCGATATACTGTCACGGTTCGGGGAAAAAATGCAGGTGGGGGACTTGGTCAACTGCGTGGCCGGGGGCAAGGGAGTGGGAAGAAACATTGCGTTGCTCAACTCGGGACCACGAAGTGTACGGCGTGCTGTTGTGACTCACGTTGATGTATTGAGTACGCTTCTGGTCAAGCGAACGCAGGAAGACCTCGGACAAGCCGCGTATGCCGCCTGGGCGGCAATGATAAAGGATTCAGAAATTGAGGGCCACGAAATACGGTATAGGGCCGCGCGGACAGTGCTTTCTTTTGCGTTACGGAGGGTCCGGTATCCCGTCAGTTCGCTGGTCGTGGCGGCATTCCCGGCTGTATATGAGGAATCGGTCACAGGGCGGTTATCTACTAACGACGATGTGGCGTCGGATTGGGGAACGTTTGCGTCACGTTTATGGCCAAGCAGCAAGCGGTCTAAGAGTCGTCTTCGCGAGTTACTGGCTCGACTCGTCGATGCATATATGAAGTCGTCTTGGCCTCCCGCAGATCTTCTTCTGATAGCTATGCAGGTAGGAGTTGAGGAGAAGGTTCTTAAACGGATTCGTAGAAAACCTTCCGGCACTGCTTATTTGGCGAACATTAGGCGTGACGTCAATCGGTTCGAGGAGACGCTACGTGGACAAATGCTGAAGCATTTGTCGCAAGACGGTTGATCTGAGCCCGGCGCCTCGTCGGTTTCATTGGCACCCGATCCGACCTGTCGAAACCGGGGCGACTGACGTTTCAACGCTTTTTGGTTGAAACGACGAGCGCAGCACAAACTGGCTCGGCGGTGGTGTCAGGAGGGTTTTCGCGTGGCTTTCGGTTGGGCGGCGTTAGCGCTTTCTCTGAAGCTGACTCGTTGGTAGACACCTAGAAAGTTTCACTGAGACGCCGAAACCAGACTCTCTGCTCAGATTTCTCCACTCCGAATCCGTTCCCGGATAAAGGCATTGAATGTGTTGAAGGCCGCGCTCCGTTGTCGGAGTTGCGCTGCGGGGTGTTTCTTTCTCCACCTGTCTATACGCCCCCGCAACTCCGGCGGCAAAGGCCGGTCATCGTCAGTAGTGACGCTTTCGTCTGTTGGGTTTCCATACACGGGGAACACCTTGCGCACTCTCGCTGCTGCTTCGTCTGGGTTGAGGCCCTCGTCGTTCGCGGCAGCGAAGGTCGCAAGCCTTATCGTATTCTCGGATTTCTCTACCGACCTCAGAACGAAATTGGGTAACGTCCAGTACTCCTCCAGATCCTCGGCGGTAGCTCCATCAGCTACGGCTGGAGCTGTGGCCGCGCTCAGTCTCGCCCTCGCCGCGGGATCACCCTTGGCCGCCTTCTTCCACAGATCCTTCCGTTCGTTTCTCTCGAACATCATGGCCTCCGGACCAGACCGTAGACTATTGGGCCAATTCTTTGAAGACTCAGCGCTGCCAAACCCAGGGTGCTGTTCTGGTGGCTGTACCCAGGGACGCAGTCATAGCACCAAAGAAAGCCATCGACAACGGTTCCGCCGCCTTCAGCGCGGCCTTGATATCCTCCCGCTTGGGCGGAAGGGGGCGTCCGTTGAACCATGCCACCGGATCGAAACTCACAGCGGCCCGTGGTCGAGATCCCCGACGCTGTGTGAGCAGAAACGACCGTCTCGACCCTTCTGACCCAACTTGTCACTTTTTCCGACCGGGATCGACGACTCCGGTGAGCAGCATCGAGCCCTCGACCTTCGCGTCGATCCATTCGAGGCAAGCCATCGCCATCCCCTCGTGGATGCAGCGAAGGACGGCCGCCGCCGTGACGTACGCATCGAAGTCGTCTTCGTTCGCCCTCGGTGCGTCCATTTCGTCAAGATCGATCCTGTTCTCGGCCACCCACTCCGCCTGCGCGAGACTGTCGCACACGCCGTCCCGCCACGCCCGTTTCTTTTTCGAGTTCGAAATCCTTACCGTCGGCAAATCGTCAGCTAGCGCCGCGGCGTAGGCGATGGCCGGATAGGTCTCGCAGAGCACGACGCCGCGATCGGCGAGGAGCGAGTTCATGTCTCCTTCGAAGGGCCAGATCGCGAAGTCCCTGTCACTCGACAGGTGGGGCGCGAGTTGCTTCCAGAACTCGCGCGTTCCGCCTCCGACCACGCCGGGAATGCCTGCGACCGCGAACACCGGTTTGGCGCGGGTCGCTTCATCGATCCTGCGCAGCATTCCACCGTCGACCTTGCTCGTGAACGAGTTCAGGCCTCCGGCACCGGCGGCCACCTTGTACCAAGGCCGTTCCACCCGCCATTCGTCTGTGTCCACGACGGTCTCGAAGAATCCTCCCGAGAGATCGAGTCCTCCGAGCCAGTCGGCGAATGTTTCCGTAGCCTGTGCATGCCCCGACTCCTGTACCAGTCGCCAATAGCCCGCCGGAACCCCCAGGACTACATCGATACCAACCAGCACCGGCCCGTCCCGCGAATGGCGTCTCGCAAGCTCCAGCAATGCATCCACATCCCAGCAAACGCCGGGACACGCGCTCCTTTCTATCCGCCTCGTGCCGCAGTCGGCGAGGTAGACCGAGCGCTTGCGCGGGTTTTTGCTCCAGTCGGCCGATACGAAACGGGTCGGGCTCGCGAGGTTCTTCCCATTCAGTTGTTGGTCACCTTGCATAGTCTCTGTATCCCTCAGCCTCCCCAACGAACACCTCAGTGGTTGAGATGACCTTTGTCTACCCTTTCACGCTTCTAGCCTAGCGAAGTCGTAGCTGTGCCGGTGTCAACCGAGAATGACGCAGTTGCCGGGGGGGTACGGACGTAACCCCTTCCCGTTGGTCTCACTCAGGCGTCTCGTGTCCGACTCCGCTCGCTTCACTCGCTCCGTGCAGCCCAAGCCCTTTCCAAAGTGGGTCGTTTTCGGTTCCCTTGACACGAGGTCTATCTCGCCGGATGGTTGTTTCGGTGTCGGCACCTTTTCCTGTCCGGAATCGCGTTTCGGTCCGCGCGAGATGCTGTCCCCACGCTCGATTTCGCGATCCTTCTTGCGGATTCGAGGCCCGACCGCTCGCTCCGCTCTTCTACTATACTTGACAAAGAGGGACTTCGGGAGGGTAACCTCCGCACCGACGTTCTCCCTCAGAGTGTGCTGTTTCGGTTGCCATTAACACACTAGAGCGTTATCCCATCTAGTTGAATCGAAAGGAGACCCCCCAAGGATTGGGGTTTGTGATTCACGCTGTCTGCCAAGGAGGAGCAGGCAAACATGTCGAGTGCACTCTCCCGTGATCTTCAGGTACGGGTTTGGGCGGCGGTCGCGGCGGGGTTATCGGGCCGCACATCGCCTTGCGATGGAGGCCGTAGGTACGGATTCCGCCGCCTGAGAGAGGCCGAGAATTCCCCGGCGGTTGGCATCGCGGTCGCTCTCACAGCCGGCATCGGTGCTAGCCCGGGGATTATCATGGCCGCGCGGCTCATGGAGACGCTCGTCTACGACGTCGGCGGGGCCGCGATTCGATTCTATGATGCGGGGGGCTGTACACGTAACCTGCCCGCAGTATTGCGCTGAACCGCCACGGAACCGAAATGCTCGAACGCCTGGAGCTGGAAAACGTTGGCCCGGCACCGGATATGGTGCTGGAATTGCAAGGCCGGTTGAATCTCATCACTGGCGACAACGGGCTCGGGAAGAGCTTCCTTCTTGATGCCGCGTGGTGGGCCCTGACGCGGAGGTGGCCTCGTGATCTAAATCCCCGCCTGACCTCTGGTCACGCGGCGCGTCCAACGGATATCGCGAGACCGGCGAAGCTACGATTCGCGCTAACAACCGACGCCGGAAACAGCAGGAGCTTCGAGAGCAAATATTCTGCCCAGGACGAGAGCTGGACCGGCCAACCTGGAAGACCGTGGAGCCCCGGGCTGGTCATCCATGCACACGCCGACGGCGGCTTCTCGGTCTGGGATCCGGCCCGGAACTACTGGAGGAAAAAAGGAAATATCGACGTTCAGGATCGGCTTCCAGGGTACGTTTTCTCGCCGGAAGAGGTCTGGACCGGACTGATCGCCCCGGTCCAGGACAAGCGGACCAAGGTCTGCAAGGGACTCCTCGACGATTGGTCGAGCTGGATACGGGAGAATGGGGAGAACGCACGCCGCATGGCCGAGGTCGTCGGTACACTGACGGTTGGAGACGAGCCCTGCCAAGTCGGTCCGATCCTGCGGCTTTCCGTTGATGACGCGCAGGATATCCCATCGATTAAGACCGAATATTCCGACGCCGTTCCGATCGTGCTCGCATCATCGGCGGTGCGCAGGATTACGGGCTTGGCCTATATGCTCGTGTGGTCCTGGAGCGAGCACGTGCGGGCCGCAACGCAGCTCGGTGTTAAAGTCGCCGGGCAGGTGATTCTGTTGTTTGACGAAATAGACGCTCACCTTCATCCTCGATGGCAGCGAGCCATCATACCGGCAATTCTCCGAGTAATGGATCATCTCACTGATCGCAACACGGGCGTACAGCTCATCGCGGCCACCCACTCGCCGCTCGTGCTTGCCTCAGTGGAGCCTCACTTCGACGAAGACCGCGATCGGCTATTTCACCTAGAGATGCGCAATGGTCGGGTGCATCTCGATGTCGTGCCGTGGGCCCCACAGGGAGACGCCCTCAACTGGTTGGTGTCGGATGTCTTCGGACTCCGACAGGCACGGTCGGTCGAGGCGGAACGCGCGATTGAAGCGGCCCAGGCATTCATGCTCGGCGATGCACGCCACAGTCCTGAACAGCTCGAAGAACGTAACGCTATTCATCGGGAGCTCGAACGGGTGTTGGCTGGACACGATCCGTTCTGGCCGCGGTGGATTGTGTGGGCGGAGCGCCAGGACAGCGGGGCATGATCCGTTTCGCGCGCGTTCCCGAGCCAGCGGACTTTGACAAGAGGGCCAAGGTGCCGGGCGCCCGATGGCTCGCTGCCCATCCCGAGGCCGAGCGCCCGAAGGATTTCTGGACTCCCTTTAAGGGTGTGCTCGCACAGGGCTTCCGGAGTCTCTGCGCCTACTCCGCGATGTACGAACCGGTTGGGACCGTGGACCACTTCGTAAGCTGCCATGAAGACCTGTCGCAGGCCTATGAGTGGGACAACTACCGCTACTGTGCAGCATGGATCAATTCAAGCAAGGGCAATGCGCCGGCAGGCGATCTGTTGGATCCCTTCGATATCGGGAGTGGATGGTTCGAGCTCCATCTGCCGTCTTTGCAACTCCGGGTTTCGGACGCCATTCCCGACGAATTCCGGGAACGGGCCGAGTACGTATTGGACAGGCTGCATCTGCGCAACGACGAGCGGGTCATGCGTCAACGCAGCGAGTGGTACCGTATGTATAAATGCGGGGAGCTTTCCTTGGATGGACTCGAGGGGAAAGCGCCGCTGATCGCCGCAGCAATAAACAGGGCGTGAACATGACCTGGATGCGGTCGGGAGAGGCGTGACCGCCAATGATGGCCCGCTGTGGTCGATCGCGATTCCCACCCCCGCTATTCGGTACGATCCTGTTGGTCGACATAATTCCCCTTCACTTCCGGTCCCTTCCGGGCCCTCCGATAGCCCTGCGCCGCTCGTCTTGCTTCGGCAATGAAACATCCACCACGCAGACTGAAATCAAGCTCCCTTCCTCATCGTCGAGCGACTGCTCGAGTCGCAGTCGGACGTCCTCCGCACTCTTTGGGGTCCAACCCGAGCACTTTGTCGGTCGGCATTTCTCCGTGTCGCCGAACCAAAACACCAGGTAGATGCCATACCCAGCTGCGCCCGGGTCCCGAGTGTATTTTGCGATCAACTGGCTTCGGACAGCCGTCCAGAGGTCGCTGTGGCAGCTTCGCTTCATCTCCACCGGCACGTTGAACCCTCCGAAACTGACGCGAATGTCCGACCTCTTGCCCTCGGCGTACACGCCCTCGGGCTGGGCATCGATTCCCAGTCGGCCAAGCCGATCCCGTAGATCGGACAGCAGCGCATCGCGGCATGCGTTCTCGGACTTCGGCTCCGTCGGGCGGTCGTGGCGCCCGAGATTCCAGTGCTGGCGCCAGTCCGACGTGCTTTCGTCGCGAATCTTGGTGGCGAGACCCTTCAACTCATCGAATACGAGCGCGGCGAGATCGCCCGCGTTCGCCGGAGGCCCGTTGTTCAGTGTCCGGACCACCGGCGCTATGCCGCTGTATCGATACTCGTGGTCTCGCCGTTTGCGCGCCTGGCGGTTCTTCGCGTGCGCAATCGCAGGCAACCAGGGCTCAACATCCGCCACGCTCGAAAGGCGCTCAAGGGTGTCCGTGGCAGTGGGGCTGGGATCGTCGTCGAACTTCGCGATCACATCGGAAACGCACCGATACGCATCCTCCGTCAAACCGACACACCTGTGCGCGGTTCCCAACGCCACGACCAACAGTTCAAGATCATGGCAGGCGAACCGGCACGTCAAGTCCACCGGGCGTGTCCCGACACTCACGAACGTAACCAGCCACTTCAGGCACTGGTCGTCGCTGGCCATACCCCGGAATTCTCCGCGGTAGCGATCCGGCGTCAGGAGGAATCCCGCGGTAAGCCAGCAGGCGCGTTCTCCCGGCTCCAGATCGGTTGACCCGAGCCGTTCCTCGATCACGCGGCCCACGTCCGACCAATCGCAGTTCCTCAACGCGGCGTTCAGCGACCAGCAGAGCATCATCAACGCCGCGTCCGTCTTCACACTTGGGAAGCTCTCAAGAACAGGCAGGCACGCAATCGCGGCTACCTCGCGATGATCGTCGGCAACCGCGAGTTCATGAATCTCGATCGCCAACTGCACTCCCGTTTCGAGTTTGCGCGCCGCGCTCCAGGAGACCACACCGGCAACCAGCGCCGGATTTTCGCGCAGCAGGTCACGAAACCATTCCGGCCGGTACACGTTGCCTTCAGTGGTGTTGTTGTCCGGGTCAATGTACTGTCCCGGAAGCATGTAGAGAATCGTTACCGCCAGGCGAATTTGGCTTTCGCCAAGGTCGCTGATCGAGAGCCTCCCCGACTTCTCCAGGCTGTGAAGTCCGGCAATATAGGGCAGCACGAGCCAACCCACTCTGCTCTGGTCGAACAGCCGAACCGTGTCGTCGCAGCTTGGCAGGTCGTCCCGCGTGACCGTCCCTTCTATCCCCATCATCAGGAGATCGATCAGATCGGTGCGGCTGCCGACGAGTTCGCCCAGACGTTCCCGAGGCGTCTTCCCCGCGGCGTCTGCGCGAATGTCCAGATAGACTCCGGCCGCCGTGTGCAGCAACTGCGGTGCACCACTCCCCGCACGCAACGCTGGCGCCTCCGCCGTTATTCGTGCCTGCCAGGTCTTTTGGTCTTCCGTATCCGTCGGTGACTCCGGCATCTTCGTGTGCCCGGACTGGACCTCCCGGGACACGGGAGGATTCCTCATGTCGTCGAACTGCTTCAGCAACAATTTGTCTGCCGCCAGACCCGCTCGGGCCGCTTCCACCGTCAACCCAACTGCGCGAGACCCGTCGTCGAGACAATCCAAGAGTTCCCGCAGATAGAAGGACGCCGCCTCCTTCTCTTCCGCGCCGAGCGCCATTTCCAGGCTCCAGCGACCGTAGTCAAACGGGCGAGCCCCGAACAGACGCCGGTCCACCAGACCCATACAGTCTTCGCCGGACCGCAGACAGGTCTCCACGCCGTGGACGATGAGTGCCTTCGGGACCTCCCGATGGAACTCCAGCATCAACCTGACTCCAGTTTTCTCCACCTCACGCATCGGGAGCTCTGGATCCGAAACCACTCCCAGCCAGTTGTAAAGGCGATCCGTGGCAACCGCTTCGCGCACCACCATCAGAACTCCGATCCATAACCGCATGGGCAGTTGCGCCAATCCGGTGGACGAGCCGATCTCGCCTACGAAGAATGGCCGGTAGTCCTCGAACCTCGCGGCGATTCCGTCCAGCAGTTCGGCCAATTGGTCCGGCGTTGACTTCTTGGGAAGATGCTCTGTCCAGAAGTCCGAATACTCGCCGGAGTGATTTGTGAGTTTCGGTGCCCTCAAGTGCGTTTGCACTTCGCCGATAGACAGCACCCCTGGATAGAGTGCGCTCAGCAGAAGGCCCAAGAGTTCGTCGTGCGGATCGTCGAGCACGCCTTCCGCGATCTCGCCCAGCATCTTGATGAGCACCTCTGGTCCGTACCTGCCCCGCGTGTAATAGGAAATCAGCACGTCGAGTGCTGCACACCGGACTCCCCAGTTCCTGGTCTCATCGCGTACCGCCTGTTCCAACGCGTCCGAAAGCGGGGGCAGCGGTTCGCCGTCCGCCAGCATCTGCATCAGATGCATCACATAGGACTGGTGTTCGGGGTCCCGCGGTGCCTCCGACAGAACGTCCCTGAACATCCCTTCGAGCTCTGGCGACACGATGACGCCAAAGCCCGGCAAATTGGAGATGAAACGACTGCTCCACGGATTCCAGGCGGTCTCCCGGCGCAGGTTCCGCACGATCTCCCGTTTCTCGTCGAGCGAGTACGTGTCCCGATCGCCGGCGCGTATCAATCCGCTGGGATCAAGCCTGCTGAGGACTTTCCTCGACCGCTTGTTGTGCACAGCCAGCCAGGACGCGAAGATCGCGAACGACGGCAACAGTTCGCCGTCGAAGCCGGTGATCAAGGCGAGAATCCGCCCCAGAGGAAGCCCATCATTGATGAGTCCGGACACATGCCGGGCTGCCAGAAACTCCGCGATCTGCCGGTGCGCCGGCGCCAACCTGCCCTCGGAAACGCCCTCGAACAGCCGTGTTCCCAGGGCTTGTCTTGCACGGCCCCGCGCGTCGCCGTCGACTTCCGCTAGCGAGGGATAGTCGCCATCGGGCTCGGCCCTGTCGGGCAGCGTGTAGCCCGCCCCGCCGGAAAGGAGCTGAGCGGCACAGAGCCGCCCCGCAGCCTCGATCAGGGCGCTCGTGTCGGCGGTCGACGGATTCGCGGCCAGATGATCTCCGTTTGGCTCTCGGGCGAGCATGTGACACGCCTGCTCGAACGTCTCCTTGCGGGAGTCCGGCCATTTCCCCTGCAACACCGACTTGGCCAGCAGGTCGAGGTTCTGCGGGTTTGTCAGCAGACTGTCGATACGGCGCTTCCGCGCCGCCTTGATGAAGCCGTCAGTGTCCTCCACGCCAAAATTGTTGGCGAGAATGGCCTTGATGTTCTGCTTCGATAACGGATCGAGGCGCATCACGGTAACGGCGCCGTCCCGCGAGACCTCCTTCAGCCGCTCCCTGTCGGTTGCCGCCATCCAATCTGCCCACCGGCAGGACAGTCTGAAGGGAGGACATCCCAAGGCATACAGCTTTGCCCGAACATCGTCGAGCGGCGTTCGCCCGTCCTCGGTTCGCGCGCGTGCCTCGTCGAGTCCATCCAGGAAAAGCGTCTTGTCGCGCCATTCGGGCTTGTCGAACGTCCGGAACTCACCAACCGTGACGTACTTCCCGCCCTGCGTGGCGGCCTCCGTCTTGAATGCCGTCGTCTTGCCGGCACCCGGTTCGGCGATGAGCACATATGCCGCGGCGTCGGCGTAGTCTGTCAGTGGCTTCGTCGAAGCCTTCCCTTCGCGTTTTGCCTCGCTCGCGTTGACCGCCGTGCAGGTCCTCGGAGCTACGTAGGTTGTGCCTGAGTTACCCGTCAAATCAATGTTTCCCTGGACGAAGGATCCGCGTGTTGCCTTCCGACAAGTCCGCGCAATCATAGCTGCGGTCAGTCTCCCGCCTTGGCAAACTGTGCCGGTCCGCGCAACTCCCTGGAAAGATGGTGTACTCTTTCAGCCTCGACTATCGCCGCAAGTGAATCGGAAGCGATTCAAATACAACAAGGGTGCCGGTCAGCGCGTGGCTGTCCGGTTCTTCGCTTTCGGAATCAGGTTTTCTGATACATGCCCCGGGCGGTGCGCTTGATGCGACCCTCCTTCGACCAGCGCACGACCACCTGTCTGAGGTAGTACCGAGGTTTCTCGCCCGCCACCTCGTGGGCGCTGATGGTATCGAGGCCGAACTGGTCGGGTAGAGTCTCAAGAACGGCATTCCAGTCGATCATCGCGCCGCGCGGCCCCCGCTTCAGCGATCCAACCGAAGGACGGCCCCGACGCGAGCGTTTACGCGTCTTTCCTCCATCCAGCATGTCATAGATCAGTTCGTATTTCCTGAGCTCATCCCGCAACGCGGCAACCCGCCCTGTGGCCCCGCCCAACTCCTGTTTCAGTCGTTCGATTTCTCTCCTTACGGTGACTTTCAAATCCACTGCCATTTCTCCTCCTTCATGCCCAGACACAGTGCAAGCCACGCAACCGTCGACCCGAGGCTCACACATGCGCTTGGATCACGATGATAGCGGGTCCGACCGGCGGCCAGGGAGTACAGGTAGCATGGCAGCATCGGCGACTCCAACGTCGCCGGGGCATCTACGAGAAGACCTGATGTGCGGATGCACGCCGTTGAAACAGTCGGTGCGACTGGGCGAATTACGCCACTGCCCGGACCAGGGCCGCTGGCTGATCGGGAACGATTCGCTTTTCAAGGGTCGGTCGGCTAACCTGAGATGCCGTATCTATGGTGGCTGCAAGCGACGGAAGGACAAATGAGATGGCGACAACCGCAACCCGCAAGGACACGGCAGTCAAGGAGGCGATGACCAAGAGCCAGCTCCTGGAAACCCTGTCCGAATCGACCGGGCTCCAAAGGAAGGACGTGGCCTCGGTGCTCGACCAGCTCGGAGTGGTTATCGAGCGTCACGTCAAGAGACGCGCGGTGGGAACGTTCACGCTTCCCGGCCTTCTGAAGATCAAGGTGGTGCGCAAGCCCGCGACAAAGGCGCGCAAGATGATCTCGCCCTTCACCGGCCAAGAGATCACGGTGGCCGCGAAGCCCGCCTCGCGGGCGGTGAAGGTTCAGCCCCTGAGCGGGCTCAAGCGCATGACGGAGTAGGCCCGGACGGGCTGGAAGGGAGCACGGTTGCTCCGTTCGGACAGAGGACGCGATGGTTGCCGATTGCGCGTCACAGCCGTGTGCGTGACCCGGCGCCTACTGTGGTCGGAAACCCAGGCGGCATGGAACTTCGGCGCCCCCGGTGCGAGATCGACTATGGCGCTGAATCGGCACCTCTGCGCCACAGGGCGCCGGGCGATGCCAAGCTTGCGCAGAGGTGCTGGACACGCCGTGTTGACCATGTGTTGATTGTTCGTGAGGGCATCATCCGGTCCTTCAAGAGAAGAGTTTTACTTCATAGTTTTCAGGTAGTTACGGGCGGTTGGCGGTAGGGTAAACTCTACAAGGCCAAGTTTGAAACCCTCCCGCGCCGGCGACCGATGGAATCTGCGAGGATGCCCCATGAACATCACCCTGGTCATCGAGGAACGCACGCCCTTTGCCGAAGGAGCTGACTTCGGCCCGGCTGGCGCATACGAACGGATCAAGGGACGGGCGTGTTTCGCCATCGACCCGCGCCATCCCGCCAACCGGAAGATCGTGGACCTGTCGCTGGCGCCCGCCGGCGACCGCGGCCTGGTGGAGTACTCAACGGAATTCTTCATCGTCAAGCCCGTGGACATGAGCCGCGGCAACCGGCGGCTGCTCTACGACGTCAACAACCGCGGCAACAAGCGCGCGCTTCAGTTCTTCAACGACGCCCCGCCCAACAACGATCCGCGCACGGCGGAAGACGCCGGCCACGGCTTCCTGATGCGCCGGGGCTACACGGTGGCGTGGTGCGGCTGGCAGGGCGACCTGCTCCCGGGAGACGGGCGCCTGACCATGGACCTGCCGGTCGCCACCGGACCCGACGCGCCGGTCACGGGACCCCTGCGGGCCGAGTACATCGTCGAGCAGCCCGGAGTGACGACCGTATCCCTGGGCGGGCACGACTACATCCGGCCCTGTCCGGCCGTGGACCTGGACACGCAGCGGGCCAGCCTCACGTGCCGGCGGTTGCAGCAGGACGCGCGCGAGCCCGTACCTCCAGGCGACTGGCGGTTCGCCGCCGCGGACGCGGCCGGCAACGTCTGGCCGTCGGACACGAGCTGCCACCTGCCCGGCGGCTTCCGGCCCGGCTGGATCTATGAACTGATCTACACCGCCAAGGACCCGCTGGTCCTGGGGCTCGGCTTTGCCGCCGTGCGCGACCTCATCGACTTCCTGCGCCATGCCGACCAGGACAACGCCGGACAGGCGAATCCGTTGCGCGAAGGGTCGCCGGGCATCGAGAAAGCCTATGGCTGGGGACGCTCCCAGAGCGGTCGCTTCCTGCGCGGGTTCGTCTACGAGGGTTTCAACGTGTCGGACGGCGACCAGCGTATCTTCGACGGCATCTTCTCCCACGTGGCGGGAGGCGGACGGCTGCAGCTCAACTA
>JAJDWM010000664.1 GCA_022825595.1 Bryobacterales bacterium
CCAATTCGCATGCGCTTCCCTCCCTCACTGTACCGACAAGACCGAGCGAAGGGCTCTGGCGGTTCCCGGTCCGGCGAACTGCCGGATGTCGGGCGAGACTTCCGAGCAGAAGGGCCCGCGTTACTGCAGAGCCTGCCCTAGAATCGAAATCCGGCACGACAGGGCGTGCAGTTCAACCGATCCAGACCGCGGCTGCCAATCGGCATCCAGTCATTCCGGAAGCTCCGCGAAGAAGACTACTACTACGTGGACAAGACCGGCTTTGCCTTGCAGCTGATCAGGGAGGGCACGCACTATTTCCTCGCTCGGCCCCGGCGCTTCGGAAAGAGCCTGTTCCTGAGCATGCTACGCGATCTCTTTGAGGGCCGGCGCGAACTGTTCAACGGCTTGCAAGCCCAGCAGCGTTGGGACTGGTCGGTCCGCTATCCGGTCGTGCTCCTTTCGTTCGGGCGCCGCAGCTACTTCAAGCCAGAGCACATTGAGCGGACCTTGGCAGCGCAGCTGCAAGGGTACGAGCAGCGCGCGAACCTAAGGCCGATCTTCGAGAGCCTTCCTGAGCGATTGGCCAACCTGCTGGGGAACCTGCACGAGCAGACCGGGCGACGGGTGGTGGTGCTGGTGGACGAGTACGACAAGCCAATCCTTGACGCTCTGGGCGATCCGGGGATGGCGCGCGCCAACCGGGACTTGCTGCGCGGCCTCTACTCCGTGATCAAGGACTGCGACGAACACGTGCAGTTCTGCTTGCTGACCGGTGTGAGCAAGTTCTCTGGTGTCGGCCTGTTCTCCGGGCTGAACAATCTGGAGGACATCACGCTTGACCCGACCTTCTCGTCTATTTGCGGCTTCACGGAAGCCGACCTAGACTCGGTGTTCGCAGACCGGATCGAAGGACTCGACCGAGAGCGAGTCCGGGAATGGTACCGCGGCTACGGATGGGGCGCAGCGGAGCGGGTCTACAATCCGTTTGACGTATTGCTGCTGCTCAAGCGACGGACGTTTCAGCCGTGGTGGTACGAGATGGCGACGCCAACGTTCCTTATCGACCTCCTCGCGGAGAAGCAGTTTCCGTGGCACCGTCTTGACGGTCTGCTGGCTTCGGACGAGGTCCTTTCGCGATTCGATGTGGGAGATATCGCCCCCGAGGCACTGGCGTTCCAGTCCGGGTACCTGACGATTGTGGAAAGGCGCGATCTTGACGACGGGCCCGCGTACGGCTTAGGCTTCCCGAACCGTGAGGTCAGGCAGAGCCTGAATCGGGCGCTCCTTGCAACCCTTCCGAGCGCAGACGGAGAGCGGGAAGCCGAACGGAGGCGTCTGAGCGAAGTCCTGAAGACGGGCGACATCGCAGGGCTGGAGAATCGCCTTCGGTCGCTGCTTGCGGGCATCCCCTACCAGTGGCACTGCCAGAATCCGATGGGAAGCTTCGAGGGCTGGTACGCAAGCCTCCTGTACGCGTACTTTGCAGCGACGGGTGCGGAAGTGCGGGCCGAGGAGAGCGGCAGCCTTGGCCGGGCCGACCTGTGCGTTCGGGCTTTCCAGCGCGTGTACGTCTTCGAGTTCAAGATGCGGGAGCGGGCCGGAGCCGAAGCTGCCATGGCACAACTCAAGACCCGTGGCTACGCGGACCGGTATCGCGGGCGAGGCGAGCCCGTCCACCTGGTGGCAGTGGAGTTCAGCGCCAAGACGCGCAATGTGACTCGATTCGAGACCGAGCTGGCCTGAGCCCGTTGGGCTGCCGCTGGGCCGCAACACCGCGAGCCCGCCTCGCATGCGGAGTGGCGACGGCGTGCGCGGCGTGGCTCAGTTCGCGCCTACGACGGAGACAAAGCTGACGCAACGGCCGGGCGCGCCCCCCAGGTTCTGCGTCAGGCCAAGCTTGGGCGCGGGGATCTGGCGCTCCCCGGCCTCGCCCCGGAACTGAAGCCACATCTCGTACATCATGCGCAGCCCGCTGGCGCCTATGGGATGCCCGAAGCTCTTCAGACCTCCGTCAGGGTTGACCGGCTGCTCCCCTCCGATCTCGAAACGGCCCTCCAGCGTGTCCTTCCACGCGGTCCCCCGGGATGAAAACCCGAGGTCTTCCATCAGCACGAGTTCGGTCGGCGTGAAGCAGTCGTGCACCTCTGCCAGCGAGATTTCCTCCCTCGGGTGCCGCACCCCCGCCTGGGCGTAGGCGTCGGATGCGCTCGCGACGACCTCGGGAAAGGTCGTGTAGTCATAGTCTTGGCGCTTCGCGCCGTCTGCCGGGCCGGCGATGAACGACAGGGCCTTGATCAGCAGCGGTCGGTCGGTGTAGCGATGCGCGTCCTCGGTGCGGCACAGGATCGCTGCCGCGGCACCGTCGCTGACGCCCGAGCAGTCGAACACTCCCAGCATCCCCGCCACGCGGGGAGCGTTCTCGATGGCTGCCTCCGGCACGACCCTCTGGTACTGGGCCTTGGGATTTCGGGCTCCGTTGGCGTGGTTCTTGTGCGCGATGCGGGTGAGCACCTTGCGCAGCGTCTCGCGCTCCAGGCCGTACTTGCGCGAATAGGCCGGGGCCAGCAGCGAAAAGGTGGCCGGAGCCGTCATCGAGGACTGCGTGCCGTCGGTCGGCCGGCTGGCCGCGGACGCCAGACCGGAGAACCCGGAGTCCTTCAGCTTCTCCACGCCGACCGCCATTACGAGATCGTAGGCTCCGCAGGCCACTGCGTAGGCTGCATTGCGGATCGCCTCGCTGCCCGTCGCGCAGTAGTTCTCGACACGCGTGATCGGCTTGTAGCCTGTCCTGAGCGGTTCGGAGAGGAGGAGGCCGGACTGGCCGCTGGTCAGCGTCCCCATCCAGTAGGCGTCAATCCGCTCGCGATCCACGCCCGCCGATCCGCAGGCCCCCATGGCGGCCTCGACGAGCAGATCCCCGGGACCGCGGCCCCAATGCTCTCCGAATCGCGTGCAGCCCATTCCGACGATCGCGACCCGGTCCCGTATTCCCCTGCTGGCCATTCTTGCTGCGCCTTCCGGCTCTGATTCTATCCCCGCCCGGAGCCGGTCGCCACGCGAGCCCCAGGCCAGATCGCTGTCAGCGCCTCGGGCGGGCCTTCCAGAAGTAGTTTCGGACGCCGTCTGCCGTGTACAGGCGGCGGAAGGTCATCTCCAGCTCCAGGCCGATAGCCACCTTGGCGGGATCGACATCCGCGAGTTCGCATGCCAAGCGGCCGCCGCGGCTGAAGTCGATCACAGCGGCGACAACCGGCTGCTGGAGCGAGTACGCCAAGTGGTCGACTGTGTACGTCGCCACCCGCGCCCGCTCATCGGCGTAGGGAACGTCCTGCATCCGGTCGACCGCGCCGCAATGGGCGCAGACTCGCTGGGGCGGCAGGTTGGCCGCGCCGCAATCTAGGCAGCGCCCGCCGACGAAGGCGTACTTCCA
>JAJDWM010000481.1 GCA_022825595.1 Bryobacterales bacterium
GGCGATAGCCGCTGTCGAGAATGCGCCTCCGGCGACGCTCCGTAACCACTGGAGTCGATTCATCGCTGCCCCCCTTGCGGGCGCCGTCCCGGCCCGCCGGGGCGACCCGGCTGCTGCGGGCCGGCCCCGCCCTTTGTGAAATAGTGCGCGACCGTGCGGTTCGTTTCGGTGAAGTACTTCCTCGCGACGCGCTGGATGTCATCCGTCGTGACGGCCTGTATGCGGTCAGAGAAGGCGTTGATGTTGCGCCAGTCACCTAGAGCCTCATAGACGAGCAGCTGAACCATCAACCCGAACTTGGAGCGCAGCTTGCGAAAGTCTCCAGCCAGTTGTTGGTTCTTGACCTTCTGGATCTCGCGCTCGTCGGCGGGCTCGTCGGCTAGGCGCTGGAGTTCGCCCAGCAGCGCGCGCTCGACGTCCTGCGGCGTGGAGCCGGGCGCCGCGACTCCGCTCACTTGGAACGATCCGTCATACTTTCTCCCGTCCACGCCTGCGGAGGCTTGGACGGCGACCTTCTGCTCGAGCACGAGAGACTTGTAGAGCCGTCCCGTCCGGCCATTGAGCAGGGACGAGAGTACGATTAGCGCCGGCTCGTCGACATGCGCGTCCGGAACGGTGTGGAAGCGCAGCACTGCCTGCGGCCGCGTCTCGGCATGACCGGACAGGCGCTGCTCGGCTTGCTGTTCGACCTCGCGCGTACGCATGGGGACCGGAGGTTGGCTGCCGCGCTCAAGCCTTCCGAAATAGCGCTCCGCGAGATCCTTCGCGTGTTCCACGTCGAAGTCTCCGACAAGGGCGGCTACCAGGTTGTTGGGGGAGTAGTAGCGCTCGAAGAAGTCGAGGGCCTCATCGCGGGTGATTGCGTTCAGGTCCGAAGGCCAGCCGATGACTGGCCAGCTGTACGGGGACGCCTGCCAGAACATGGACTCGAACTGCTCGTTGAGCTTGCCGGTCGGAGTGGAGTCCACCCTTAGTCGGCGCTCTTCCTTGACAACGTCCCGCTCGCTGTAGAACTGGCGGAAGACGGGGTTCAGGAGCCGGTCTGACTCCATCCAGAACCACAATTCGAGCTTGTTCGACGGCACGTTGATGAAGTAGATCGTGTAGTCATTGCTCGTGCCCGCGTTCATCCCAGAGCCGCCGTTGACGGTGTAGATCTGCGAGAACTCGTCCTTTACAATCAATTCCCGCTGTTCCTCGATCAGCGCCTCGAAGCGCGTCAGCAGCGCCGAGTGCTCGGGGCTGCGGGCGGCCGGGTCGTCCGCATCCTGAATCAGGCCCCTGCGCTGCTTCTCGAGGAGCTTCGCCCGCTCGGCCTGCATTTGGGCGCGCAGCTGGTCCAGCTCCTCGATGATCTGGAGGTCCCGCTCGATGTCCTTCGTGCCGATCTTGTGGGTCCCTTTGAACATCATGTGCTCGAACAGGTGCGCGACCCCTGTGACGCCGGGCCGCTCATTGACGGAACCGAACTTCGAAATCCAACCGGCGGCAACGTTGGGATCGCCGTGTCGAGCCAGCAACAGGAATCTCATTCCGTTGTCAAGTCTGAAGTCCTGCACCTCCACGCGCTGCCCAGGCAGCGCGGCTGCCAAGGCTGCCAAGAGGGGCAGCAAGCGGAGGATAGGTAAACGCATCGGACTACTGTTGAGTATGCCGCACGCGACTGACGGGGGTGTGCTCAGGGTCCCGGCGGGGTGGCCGGCCCACCTCAGCACTGCGCGGCACCAGCGCTGATATCCTTGGGCGGCCATGGGCTGGGTCACTTTGCGGCGCGCGCTCGCCACCCTCGCGCCGGGGATCTTCATCATCGGCTACATCGTTGGCACGGGCAGCGTGACCACGATGAGTTCGGCCGGGGCCAGCTATGGGATGTCGTTGGCATGGACGCTGGCGCTGGCCTCTTTCTTCACGCACATCATGGTCGTTGCCATCAGCCGGCTGACTGTGCTGTCCGGGGAGACGTTGCTGTCCCTATTCCGCCGGCACTTCGGAATGCCGGTCACTGCGGTGGTCATCGTATCGCTCGCTGCAACGCAGATCACTTCGATCATCGGCGTGATGGCAATCGTCGTCGAGGTCTTCGGCCAGTGGTGCCTGACGGCGCTGGGCTTGGCTCCGGATCCGGTGGTCGCGGCCGCCGGATTCACGGCATTCCTGGTCGGGCTGTACTGGGTCGGTCGGCACGCATTCTTCCTGAAGGTGCTGGCCGCTCTGGTCGGCGTGATGGGCTTGGCGTTCTTCGTGACAGCCGGGGTCGTCCTTCCCGACCTGCGCGAGCTGGCGGCAGGCATGGTCCCGAACGTTCCCGCGTCTGGTAATCCGAGGCTGCTCATTGCGGGCATGGTGGGCACGACGATGGCATCCGTCGTGCTGTTCTCACGCAGCATTCTGGTGAGGGAAGAGGGCTGGCGGGCCTCCGACCTTCCCGTCGCCAACCGGGACTCGGCAGTCTCGATGACGCTGCTGTTCTTCATCAACGCGTCGATCATGGCCTGCGCGGCCGGCACACTGCACCGCCAAGGGATGGAGATTGAGGCGGCGATCGACATGGTCAAGACGCTCGAGCCGCTGGCCGGCGGCCTCGCCACCGGCGGCTTCGTGCTCGGGATCGTCGCTGCCGGGCTCTCGTCGCTCTTCCCGAACTACCTGCTCGGGCCTTGGATCGCGGCGGACGTTCTCCGCCTCCCGCGCACGATGACGGGTCCGATCTTCCGAGCGATGGTGCTTGGGGCCGCCCTATGCGGACTGGTCGTTCCGGTGCTCGGGGGCCGGCCTGTCCAGATCATGATCGCGTCGCAGGCTGTTAGCCCCATTGCCATGCCGCTGCTGGCGGGATTCGTCCTGAGATTGCTGAACGCCCCCGGTGTCTGTAATGGCCGGGCTCCGTCCCGCATGCTCAACGTCGGGCTGGTGGTGACTGTCGTGTTTTCTACCTACATGAGCTTCGTTGCCCTGTCCGGCTTCTGGGGCGGCTGATCCTCTCGGCGGGCACCATGCCTGCCCGTCAGCCGACATTCGGAGGGCGATTGACGTGAGCGAGGGCCGCCTCTGCCGTTGCTGCGTCCACCGTCCCGCGATCGTGGTAGTACCGGATGACGTCCGTGATTCTATAAAGGCTGTGAACCGGATAGCCCTGCTCCCGCAGGCCTCGGTCGCCTCCCTGCTCGCGGTCCACGACCACCAAGATGCGAGTGACCTCGAGCCCAGCGTCCCGGAGAAACGCGCTGGACCAAAACTTCGTACGACCCGAGGCGATCACGTCGTCAACCAGCGTGACCTCACGCTGGGCGTCAACGGTCCCCATGTAGGCGCTCGTGCCGGACTGCCCGCCAGGATAGGCCGCTGGCTGCTTGCGTAGCTGGCCGTAAGCCAACGGCTGGGCAGTGCGGCGGGACGCCAGCGCCGCCGCCAGCGCCAGGGGAGTGGCCGTGTCCGGGATGCCCACGATTTGCTGGGGCCGCCCGTTCCCCGCCGCAAGCCGGAAGATCTTCGAGTGCAGGGCCCGACCGACTGCGTCGAGAAGGTCCAGATCGTCGTACAGGCTATGGCGCAGGTCGATGAAGACGGGTGTGCGCAGGCCGTACTCTTGGCGCACCCTGTCCCCGAGCAGCACCAAGCCGCGCTCCCAGAAGGCGTCCAGCATCGGGTCGGCGATCATTTGCCGGCCGACCCCCTTCAATGCGGCTCTCGCACGGGTGGCATGCCATCCACGAAGCCGGCGCCGTCCTCCCGCAGCTCTGCGACTGCCAGTTCCCGCATACGGCGGAGCGTGTCCTCGAACTCGGGCTTGACTGCGAGATTATCCAGCTCTTCGGGATCCGCACGGAGGTCGTACAGTTCTTCCAAGTCCGGGACTAGGGGTCGGACGTACTTGTAGCGTCCTTCGACCAACATGACGTACCACGGGATGCCGTTGTGGTAGGCGTCCTCTCCTTCCGGAATCACGTCCGTGTCCGAGCCGTACTTGCGCCCGGTGGCAGTGAGCAGGGCGGGATGCGGCCACTCGCGCTGCGGGTCATTCAGCAGGGGGGTGAGATCTTCTCCGTGCATTGGCCAAGGAAGGTCGATCCCGGCGAAGGCGAAGATGGTCGGAACTAGGTCGACCCCCGCTACCGGGCGTGGGGAGACCTCCCCTTCCGGAATCCGCCCCGGCATCGAGATCACCAAGGGAGACCGGATCGTGGCGTCGTAGGCCGCGAGCTTGTTCTGGAAGCCGTGTTGGCCCCAGGCGAAGCCTTGGTCCGACGTCCAGATGACCAGCGTGTCCTGCCCTTGGCCGGACTCGTCCAAGGCCCGCAGCACTCTTCCGATGCCCTCGTCTAGGGCCAGCACGCCTTGGTGGTACTGGCGCGTCCACTCCCTCAGCGTGCGGCCGCGGCGCATCGGAGTGCCGTTCGGGCCGCGTTCCCACAGGCTGAAGTCTCGGGCCCAGTCGGGCTTGCCCGGTCTGGGCGGGAAGATGTCCGCGGGAGTGTCGAAGTCGATTCCGGGATAGGCCTGCTTGTGCCGGTCCGCGGGAGTGAACGGTCCATGAACCGCCCCGTAGCACAGCCACAGATACCAAGGCTTCGATTCGTCACGGCCCTCGCCCCCGATGAAGTCCACTGCCCAGTCCGTGTATTGGTCGGTCGAGTAGCGCCGGAGGACTTCGGTCCGGCCGCCGTGGTACGTGATCGGCTGGTCATAGTAGTAGTTACCGGACGTCTCGGTGTACTTCGGGCGGTTCCAGACGATCTGGTAGTCCCAGTCCCGGCCGAAGCCGGTGTCGGTGCCGGTGTGCCACTTTCCGATCTGGGCGGTGAAGTAGCCGTGCTTGCGGAACACGCTGGGCCAGAAGGGACTCTGCTGCGGGTCGTAAGTGCTGCCCGGGTATGGGCCGACCATGCGCATTGACTGGACGCCGAACTGGTGGTGGCCCGTCAGAAGAGTGGCACGGGACGGCATGCACCAAGTGCCAATGTAGGCGTATTCGAAGCGCACTCCTTGGGACGCGAGGCGGTCGAGATTCGGCGTTCTGACCCAAGGATAGGACTCATCGTAGGCCCCCACCGTGCGGTGCGAGTGGTCGTCGGTATAGATGAATAGGATGTTCGGGCGGTCTTGGCCGGCGGGCTGTGCAAGGCCCGGCACGCTACCGACCGAGAGACCGACTGCGACCGCGATCAATGGCACGTACTTTGCTGCTCGCATACCGACTTCCCCCTCCGAGGCTGGGACGATTGTACCCGCAAGGTAGGCCGGGCGCGGCCGGGAATCGCCTGTCTCCTCAGCAGACCAGGTGATCTCGACCGACCCGCAGGCCACGAAGGTCCCCTAGAACGCACACCGCTGCACTATCGCGCCGAAACCACTCTTGCGCCAGATCGCGCAACTGCTGCGCGGTGACACCTTCCACCGCCTCGTGGAGCTCTTCGACCGGCCGGACGTGGCCGTGCAGCATGACTTGGCGCGCCAAGCTGGCCATCCGGCTTCCCATGGCCTCCAGCCCGAGCACGATGCCGCCCTTGAGCTGCTCCTTGACCCGCCGCAGCTCGGCAGCGGGCACGAGGTTGTCCTTCAGGTCCCGGAGTTCTCGGAATGCGTGCTCAAGGACCTGAAGGACGGCTTCGCGCCCCGTGCCGGCCCCGATGGACAGGCAACCGCTGTCCGAGAACAGAGACAGATCGGAATACACCGAGTACGCCAAACCCGCCTCCTCGCGAATCTTCTGGAACAGGCGAGAGCTGAACCCGCCCCCCAAGAGCGTGCTCAGCAGCGCCCCTGCGAATCGCCGCGGGTCGCGCGCCCCGAACGCCTCGAACGCGATGCTGACATGGACCTGCTCCAGCGACGGCTTGTCGTGGAGGACGATCTCCGGGTGGGCCGTCGGCGGACTGGCGTCTTGGAACGCGCTGTCTCCGGCCAATCCTGCCAAGCGCCGCTCTGCCTCGCTGACGAGGGCGTCATGGTCGATGTTGCCGGCGGCAGCGACCAAGATGCGAGGGGCCCGGAAAGTCTCCTTGAAGAAGCTGCGCAGCCGCGCTTGGCGAAAGCCGCGTATGGACTCGGAATTCCCAATTATCGGGCGCGCCATGCCGTGCCCGCGCCAGAAGTGCTTCGCGAATACGGTCGAGAGCAGGAAGTCCGGATTGTCCTCGTCCATCTTCAGCTCTTCGAGCACGACCCCCTTCTCACGCTCGATATCGGCCTCGGCGAGGGTCGGTGTCTGGACCATGTCGGAAACGATCTCGAACGCTCGCGGCCAGTGCTCGTCTAGGACTAGGGCTGTGAATGCCGTCATCTCCTTCGTGGTGAACGCGTCCAGATGACCGCCGATTCCGTCGATCTCGCAGGCAATGTCACGAGCGGTGAAACGCTCCGTGCCCTTGAATACCATGTGTTCGGTAAAGT
Organism: Bryobacterales bacterium; assembly: GCA_022825595.1. Lineage (GTDB taxonomy): Bacteria > Acidobacteriota > Terriglobia > Bryobacterales > UBA6623 > VXMF01. The sequence goes on from JAJDWM010000481.1 coordinate 6,391, forward strand.
GCGTGATGCCGCTGTCCGCGTCGGCTTCATGGCGGGACCCAGCGTTCAGCCAGACCCCGAGCGAGACGGACCGGGCCCACGGGACTGTCTCCGTGACGACCGTCAAGCCACTCTTGAGGGCGGTCGTGCGGGCGGGTTCCAAACGTTGCGCTGCAGCCATCCCTACAATCCTAGGGAACCGGCATGGCTGACATCCACTCCAGCACGGCAACTTGGTTCCGGCTGACGCCCGGATGGACATAGTGCGAATCGTTCCGTTGCATTCGCACGAACCTGTGGCATGCTGTAGCCGACGAGATGCAGCGGCGCAGATTCCTTGCCTCTGGCATCGCGGCGGCCGCGACAGCCGCCTGCAGTTCGGATGCGCCTCGAAAGTCCGGACAGACACACGACGCGCCTCCGTCCGTCGTGGACTTCCACCAACACACCAACTACAGCGGCAGGGCAGACGACGCACTGGTCGCACACCAGCTCAGGCTGGGCGCTGACCTGACGGTATTGCTGCCCGCAGGGTCCCGCTATGGACTGGCTGCGGACGCGACCGGGAACGACGCCGTGGTCGCGTTGGCCGGGCGGCACCCGGACCGCTTCGTCTATTTCGCGAATGAGCTCCCGGACATTCCGGAGACCCGGCAGGTGCTCGAGAAGTATCTCGACATGGGCGCCAAGGGCATCGGCGAGCAGAAGTTCCCGGTGGAGTGCGATTCCGAGCCGATGCAGCTGGTCTACTCGATCGCCCGCGACTATGACGTTCCCGTGCTGATCCACTTCCAGCACGAGGCGTACAACATGGGGATCGAGCGGTTTCACCGGATGCTGGAGAAGTTCCCGGATGTGGACTTCATAGGCCACGCCCAGACTTGGTGGGGGAACATCGACGCGAACCACGAACAAGCCGTGATGTACCCGAAGACTTCAGTCACACAGGGCGGGATCACGGATCGCCTGCTGTCCGACTACCCGAACAT
>JAJDWM010000593.1 GCA_022825595.1 Bryobacterales bacterium
AAGCCGACGCTCAGGGCTGGCTCCCATACACAGTTGGACGGGCTGCGCGAGGTCCGGCGCCTGTGGCAGTTCGGCGGCCGCGACCAAATGTGGCTCCCTGTAGAATTCCTACCTATACCAACGGGTGTCACCCTCTCGGAAGCGGTGGCGCTGGCCGATCGAGATCTGCAGGAATGGCCACCAGCAAGTTGAATTGGGCGACCAAGTCAAACCTGGGGACCAGGGCAGCGATTCCTTGCGGATCGCCCAAGGTGATCGTCACGCCGCCCCTTGCGCGCTCCGCCAGAGATTGCCGGAATGCCACCCGCAGGCGTCGGGCGAGGCCGTGTCCCACCGAACTACTGATGCCTGGGGGCGAGGGACGCCAGGTGAGTGGCAGCCCTGCCAGGCTCGACCACCGCCGCCACGACGGCCCCCTCTGCGCAGAACTCCTGTCGCACCGCCCCCTTGCTCTGCCGTGGCCGCATCCAAGACCACGACGGTGCCCAGTTCGTCGGCACGAGTGCCACTTCCGATGGACGCCCCAAGAATGCGGATCCGGCTGCTAGTCCCTCTTCGGATCCGCGATCAGGGTCCGCTCATGCGGACTGCTTCAGGGTCAGGACTCGAGCCCAAGTGAGGACGATCCTCTGAAGTCTCAAATCAGCTCCCTCCATTAGTCAACAAGATTGTTGACAACAGTTCTGTTGAAACGGATCATGGGGTCGCAATAACTTTGCCGACGTCGCCAACCTGCTGCCGACCGCCGTCAACAGCTTCCGCACGGTCCTCAAGAGCGGCGGGGCGGCGTCTCTGAGGGCGTCGACCTAGCCCGATCCGTCCAACCCTGCCGTTCGTGCGACCTCGCCTTGGGCTCTGTCGTACAGGTCCGCGGGAGAATCGTGTCAGTCCGGTCGACTCAGGAGATTCGGGCGCCAACTCTTGAAGACCTCTGCCGGGATCCCCGTCGAAGCTCGCTACTTCGTCCTCCACCCGGGACAATACGGAGCCTGCCCCGGAGGGACGCCAGTGATACCATGCGCCCGTGGGGTTAGGCACTACCGTCACCGATCGTAAGACTTCTCATTCTGACGTGCCCGGCGAGGAGTACCCCTACTCCGACGGGCGGGTCCTGATGGAATCCGACCCGCATGCGAACTCGATCGTGGCGATGCGCAATCAGCTGCAATGGCACTTCCATGGCTATCCAGACGTGTACGTGGCTGGCAGCATGGCAGTGTTCTACCGCAAGGGCGACAAGAGCGCTGTGGTGGAGCCGGACCTTTTCGTTGTGGTCGGGTGCGAGAAGAGGGACCGCCGGTCGTATCGCGTTTGGGACGAGGGTGGCGTAGTGCCGGGCTTCGTAGTAGAGGTCGCATCACCGTCGACGAGTCAGTGGGACGCGACGGGCAAGCGGGCGATCTACAGGCGGATGGGTGTGCGCGAGTATTGGCGATTCGATCCGACGGGGAGGCTGATTCGCAGGGGCTTGGCGGGCTGGCTGCTGGTCGGGCGCAGTTACAGGAGAATTCGACACACCGGGAAAACAGGCTGGTATCGGAGCGATGTCTTAGGGCTGGATCTACGCGGGGAGGGATGGCTGCTGCGATTCCGGGACCCTCTGCTGGGGCGGGAATTGATGACCCACTCGGAGACCAGCCGGAGACTGGACATAGCCCGGTTCGAGCGGGACGAGGCAGTGCGCGGTCGTGTCGCGGCAGACCGGGAGCGGGATGAGGCAGTGCAGGAGCGGGATGAGGCAATCCAGCGAATCCGCGAACTGGAGGCACGGCTGCCCCCGTCCGGCGAATCCGCCAAGTATCCGAAGGAGAAGGGCATCGTCCGGCTCGCGGAGGAATAGCGCATGATTCCCGAGGTCACAGTGGCTCGCCTCAAAGGCAGCGGTGAGACGGCACGGCACGCGCGGGTCCTGCTGAAGGTGGATGCCGACGGGCCAAGTTGGATTGTCAAGTAGGCCGGCGACGCCTTCGACTGCCGAAGCCGGACAATCGAGGAGTTGCGCAACGGTGCGATCTGGAGGGCTTTCAGTTGGCGCTGAACCGGCACCCGCGCGGCCCCGAAGGTTCCCCGGAAGCCGCTCGTTGGCGAGTAAGTGATAAAGCTCATCGGGCTGCGCTACGGGCCCCCCTGCGGGACACGAGAACTAGTCGTGGCGGCTGCTAGCCCGGCAGGCAGTTAAGCCGCAGATCGTCCTCCCGATCCGTCACTGGACGGTCGCAAACACGCTGAGCAACACGGATTAGCGGACCAAGCGTGCAGTGTAGGATGATTCCACCTAAGAGCCATGGGGTATTCGGCGCATGCATGGAGAATTGCTGGCGTCGCACGAACGGCCTTACGGTGTGGAGCGCCTGGTGCTTGGACGAGCAGCCCGCCCAACTTTTGCCGGAGACCCGCGAGCGACGAGCATCCTGAGCGGGTGGTTCATGAGTGCGGGCGGGCGTGCTGGCCGCACTGTTGATGTTCACCGAACCGCTCCCGGGATGGCGCGGGGAGACGGCCCGTAAACGGCTGATGCAGCAGGACTGGGCGTTGGAAGTCGCGGCGATGGTGGACGAGCGCTACTCGGTCTGCGAGAAGGTCACGCAGTGTTGGACAGGTTCAACACGCACACGCCGGGAGCTGGCGGAACGGTCCGAACTCTTCCACACATCGAAGCCCGGCAGCTGACTGAAGATCGCGGAGACGGAGATCTGCGCTCCGTCGCAGCAGTGCCTGAGGGAATCTCTGCAGTCTGCTGCTTGACATTGCTGCGTGGTCGATGCACATGAACAAGCGGCAGTGAGGCGTGGACCGGCAGATAACCATCGACGGTGCGCCGTTTAAGTTGCGGTCAATTCACCCTAAGATCGTGCTTTCAAGGAACACGAGTCACTGCAAGACTCTAATCGCTCTTGGCCCCCTTGGCACCCCCCGCCAGCTTGCGAAGGCTGCGAACTTCCCGATCGAGATCGGCCAGCCGAGAGAAGACAGCCGTTGATCGCAGCCATCTGCGATTGTCGAATGCGGGCGACCCGGAGATCCTCGCGCCGTTTGGAACGTCGTGCCCTACGCCGGACTGTGCCGTGATGACAACACCGTCTCCCACCTTGAGGTGGTTGATAACTCCCACCTGACCCGCGAGCACGCAGTTTGACCCAATCGTGGTGCTGCCGGCGATGCCAACCTGCGCGCACAGGATTGTGTTCGAACCGACCTTTGCCGCATGGCCGATCTGGACAAGATTGTCGATGATCGCACCGCGTCCGATGCGGGTCTCGCCGATGGCGGCGCGATCGACGCAGGAGCCCGCCTGGATCTCGACGTCGTCCTCGATTACAACCGTGCCGGCCTGAGGAATCTTGCGGTGACTGCCATCTTCCCGCCGGGCGAATCCGAATCCGTCCGAACCAACTGTCACGCGGTGATGAAGCGTCACGCGGTCCCCGATGCGTGTCCCGTGACAAACAGTCACGCCGCTGTGAGCGGTGAAGTCGTCACCTATGGTCGCGTCCCGCTCAATCACTACATGCGGGCCCAAGACCGCGTCGGAACCAATCCTGACACCACCCTCGATCACGACATAGGGACCGATGCAGGCCTCTTCCCCGATGGACGCGGTGGGGTCCACCACCGCTGTGGGGTGAATCTCGGGCTCGTGGGCCGGCGGAGGGTGGAACAGTTCCAAGGCCCGCGCGAACGCGAGATACGGATTCGTTGAAACGAGCACGGCCAGCCTGTCCCGAAGATCGTCCGACGCTGCAAGGATGGCCGTGGCCCGAGTGCGCTCGGCCACTTGGGCATAGCGCGGGTTGGACAGGAATGTCAGGTCACCCGGACCAGCCTCGCCCAAGCCGGCAACACCCTCGATCTCCAAACCCGGATCCCCGACAAGTTGGCATCCGAGCTCCTCCGCGATCGCCCCAAGTCTCATCTCAGCATGTACTCCCAATACCAATTCAGGATAGGGTCTGCACAGAACGGGGCCAGAGCGGCGGCGCCCGCCAAGAAAGTGCCGAACGGCAGCGGAGTATGCCGGCCCCCTTGGCCCGCGACGAGTAGGCCGGCACCGGCAGCCGTGCCTAACAGACAGGCTGCCAGCAGCACAAGGAATGCCTCGGAGGATCCCAAGAACGCCCCGATCATTGCCGCGAACTTGACGTCCCCGAAGCCCAGTCCCTCTATGCCGCGAAGCCGGTAGTACGCCTCCCCGATTGCGTACAACAGTCCGCCGAGGACGATCGCGGTGAGGCAGGACTCAAGCACCGAGGCGCTCCAGGCGGGCAGATGCCATCTAGGGACGCCTAAGACCAAGAGGGCCAGCCCCGGTGGCACGGGGACGACCGTACTGAGAGCGATGCCAGCGCCGAGCCCGCCCAGCGTGACTTGGTCGGGCAGCACTAGCCGTTCTAGGTCCGTCCAGAATAGGACCACGCACATTCCACCGAACAGCGCAACTTTGGCGCCCGCCAGCCCGAGGCCGAAACGGGCGGCCGCCGTCGCGAAGAGCAGTGCCGTCGCAAGCTCGACCAACGGATAGCGGATTGGGATCGCAGCCCGACAGGACCTGCACCGGGCACGCAGCACGGCAAAGCTGAGCAGCGGAATGTTGTCGTGCCACGCGATCGGATCTCCGCACCTTGGACACCTAGAGCGGGGCAGCAGGACCGATTCGCCTCTCGGCCAGCGCTGGATGCAGACATTCAGGAAGCTGCCAACGGCAAGACCCACCAAGGCGGCGGCCGTGGTCATTTCAGCTGCGGCCCTTGTGGGGGAGCACCGGCCTGCCCAGCACGTCCGAGTAAACGGCGGCCGTGCGCAGGGCCATGCGTCTAGGGCTGAACTCCGCCAAGACCCGGCACTGCGCCCGCCTGCCCATGGCTGTGCGCAGCGCGGAATCACCAGCCAACCTGCGGAGAGCGGCGGCGATCTTCCGCGGCTCGTTCTTCACCAGCAGGCCGGTCCGCCTGTGCTGCACCACCTCAGGAATGCCTCCAACGCGACTTGCCACGGTCGGCACACCCGCCAGCATTGCCAGTAGGATCCCCGACCCCAGACCTTCGCTGCGGGACAAGTACAGCAAGGCGTCTGCCCTCCTGAGGTCCCGCGGAAGATCATCGGATAGGACGAGGGCTGCCCCTGCGAGACGGCATGCCTCGATCGCCAGATCTCGCCCCTTCAACGGGTCGGCCGTAGCAGGGGAGACGACCCGGAACTCTCCCGGCCTAGCGGAAGTCGGAACGCAGTCATGTTGGGCTCGACGGGACGGGAGAGCGTCGCCGGGAGCGGCATCATGGACCACTACAGTCTTGTCTCGGGGGACGCCACCGGCAGCCAGCACTTCCGCGACGTGGTCCGAAATCGCAATGAACCGGGCAGGAACGCGGTACTTCCATGCTGATCCGGGACCGCGCCGGATCGGAAACGCGACGCGACGCGCCACGATAAGCGGCCTGCCCCGGCCGTGCAGCACGGCAAGCGTGTGCGCCCGGGCATCGTGCGCGTGAAGCAAGTCGCAACGGCTGGCGTGACGCCGCACCGACCGCCAGCTGGCTGCCTCGAAGCCGTGCAACGACCGCAGCGCACTGCCCCCGAGGACCAGCTGCTCGCATCCAAGGGCATCCAATTCGCGGTAAAGGGTAACAACCTGATGCTGGCCGCCCCTCATCTCGCGACCCGTGTCGATGTGCAGGATGCGCACGCGTGCCCCCAACTTAGCGGCTCGTTACCGTCCGCGCCTTGGAGTACTTCAGATAGACGTACCGGCCAGCCATCCGCGCAATAGTGAAGCCTTGGGGCCCGTCCAAGAATCCCCGCTGCAGGACGTATGCCTTGAAGAACGCGTGCAGGGGAGACAACGCCAGCCTCCAAGCCGGCACATGCCGGCCACGCGTCCGCAGTTCCTCAGCGGCAAGGTCTGTGTAGAGTTCGACGCGCTCGCGATGCTCCTGAAGGCTGTCGCACGTATAGTGCAGCAGGTCGCCGTCGAGGTGCCCCCTAGGCCCGGATAATTCCACCGACTCATGCACATAGTCGCCCACCCAGCGGCCAAGATCTCTGCGGTAGAGGCGAATCTTGCGGTCGGGATACCACCCGGAATGTCGGATCCAACGCCCGCAGTAGCGCGCGAGGCGCGGAAAGTCGTATCCCGCGCGGCTCGGGAGGCGATCTCGAAGCTCGGAAATGCTGGCGGCCAAGCGCGGGCTGACTTCCTCGTCGGCATCGATCGACAGGATCCAATCGTGCCTGGCGACTTCGGCGGCGTGGTTCTTCTGGGCAGCGTAGCCCGGCCAGCCACGAGTCACGACCTTCGCGCCAAGACCCCTGGCAATCTCGACCGTCCGGTCTACCGAGCCGGAGTCGACCACCAGAACTTCGTCGCAGAATGCAACCGAGCGGATCGCACGGCCGATACTGCCCTGCTCGTCCCGCGCAATTATGGTTGCCGAGAGCTTCACTTCGGCCTAGTGCCGACAGGCTTGGCCCGCAGAGCAGCCCAAGCCCCGAATGTCACGGCCCCTATGCCGCCGGCGCATAACCGGCCATGGCCGGCAGCCGGCGCGACATGATGCGGCTCGCGTCCCCCACAATGCGGTCGAACAGCTGCTGGACGGTCGGAACGTCTCGGATCATGCCAATGACCTGTCCTGCTGAGAAGACGCCCCGGTTCAGGTCTCCGGTATCGATCATCTCCTTGCCCTCGAGCCCGGATAGGTACTGCTTGATCTCATGGATCGTGGCGTTGCCGCGGGCCTCGATCTCGAGCACCTTCTCCGTATTCTGATTGGCTAGGAAGCGCGCGGTGTTGCGCAGTGTTCGCATCAGCAGCCGCGTGTCGCGCTCGCTCGCGTTGACCAACGCCCGCTTGACCGCATCGTGAACGGGGCACTCGGCGGTGGCAACGAAGCGCGTTCCCATGTTCATGCCGTCAGCGCCCAAAGCTAAGGCGGCAGCCAATCCGCGACCGTCGCCAAAGCCGCCCGATGCCACCACCGGGATATCGATGTTGTCCACGGCCAGGGGGATCAGGATCAAAGAGGTGATGTCATCCTCGCCCGGATGCCCGGCACACTCGAAGCCGTCGATACTCACGGCAGCACACCCGATCGTCTGTGCCTTGATCGCGTGGCGGATGGAGGTGCACTTGTGGATGACCTTCACGCCCGCTGCGTTCAGCGCCGGCAGGAATTCCTGCGGATTGCGCCCGGCAGTCTCGATGAACTTGACGCCCTCGTCGATGCAGACTTGGACATACGCGGGAAAATCGGGCGGACGGAGCGACGGCAGGAACGTCAGGTTTATGCCGAACGGCTTGTCGGTGAGATCCCGCACCTTGTGGATTTCCATCCGCAGCTTCTCCGGCGAGTCGTGAGTGAGCGCGGTCATGAAACCGATGCCCCCGGCCTCGGCCACCGCGGCGGCCAGCTCGGCCCGGGCGAGCCACATCAGCCCCCCCTGGATGATTGGATACTCGATCCCGAACATTTCCGTGATGCGGGTCTTGAACATAGTGCACGCCCAACTTGGGAGTCGATTCACGATAGCCCATGCGGAACCTCGGTCGGCGGAGGGAGAGAACTTGTCAACGCCAGACGATCCGATCCCGGCCGGAACGGTCCGGCAGGCGGCACGTCCCAGCTGCGGCCCCGAATCGGTGGCGGTTCGCGGCTAACCGGTCGTAGCAGGCGTCCCTCAAGCGTCGGGGAAGCCAACGCAGGACCCGCGCCAGCTTCCATGGCCACTGGAGCCGACCGGCGACGAAGAGTACTGCATCCGACCGTTCCAAGAGCCTCTCCCGTGGCGTGCCGCGGTCGGCCGTCACGTACATCGTCCCCCATCCGGCGTGCGCCTCTCGGCGGTCTCGCAGCACCTCACTCGCGAGGTCGCTAGCAAGCGGTGCGAAGCCGAAGGCCCGCTGAGGATCTGCGCGAACCACAAAGTCCATCGCGGCCTGACAGAGCCCGCAGTCACCGTCAATGAGCACCAAGTGCCGATATGTCGATGGCACGTCCATGCGAGTCTGCCGGGCCTCGGTAATGGTCCTACTGCCACCGCCCGGACTGCTCTCGGGCGCATCCGAGCAGCCGGGAATCGCACCATCGGCCTCCATCTGTCACCATGTTCGCAGGCTCTGGGATGAAGCGCTTCGTAATTGGGATCAGCGGTGCCAGCGGCGCAGTGCTCGGACTGCGGCTCGTTGAGCGCCTCAAGGAGTCCGACGGGGTCTCGACCCATCTGGTGGTCACACGGCCCGGGGAGAAGACTCTGCACCACGAGACCGGCCGCCTCCTCCGCGACCTGCGGCCGCTGGTGGACGAGCTCCACCCGGTCGAGCGCATCGGCGCCACGATCGCCAGCGGTTCATTCCGCTTCGACGCCATGGCGGTCGTTCCGTGCTCGATCCAGACCATGTCTGCCATCGCGGGCGGGCTGACTTCCAATCTGCTCACTCGAGCGGCAGACGTGGCGCTGAAGGAGAGGCGCCGCCTGATCTTGGCCGTTCGTGAGACGCCGCTGCATGCCGGACATCTTCGCAACATGACCTTGCTCTCGGAGATGGGGGCGATCATCGCCCCTCCTATGCCGGCGTACTACGCGCTCCCGAAGACCGTAGATGAGATTGTCGAGCAGCAGGTGGGAAGGTACATGGATCTGCTCGGGGTCGAGGACTCCTCGACCCGGCGGTGGGAGGGCATTTGACGCTATCTCTCGTCGTGGCCTGCCTCCCGTCACGGCGCTTGGATACAATCCGCGTGAGCAGTCCGCCTAGCCGGCGCTCGGATCCTGCGCAGCCGAGCCCGCCCTAGAGCGGCCGCGACCTGGTCTGATGTCGCTCACTCGTTCGCTCCGGTCCGCCTTCGTAGCCGGTGCAGTCGCGGCCCTCTTGGTGCCGGAGTCGACAGCCCAAGACTGGCCGCAGTTCCGCGGACCGGAACGTGACGGCATCGTGCCAAGCATCGAGACGGTCAAGGCCTTTCCGAGGGGCGGCCCCGAGCTGGTGTGGGAGCGCTCCGTGGGCTCTGGGTTCAGCGCTCCCGTCGTGACCGGGGACCACGTGCTGTTGTTCCATCGGCGCGGCGCGCGGGAGATCTTGGAAGCCGTGCGAGCCTCGGACGGCGAGCCATTGTGGGAGACGGGTTATCAGACGACCTACAAGGATGACTTCGGGTTCGAGAACGGCCCGCGAGCAACCCCAGTTGTCAGTGAAGGCAGGGTGTACACCTTTGGTGCCGCAGGGACATTGACCTGTCTCGCCCTGGAATCTGGCAAGTCCCTGTGGAGCGTCGACACGCACGAGGAGTACGGCGTGCGCAAAGGGTTCTTTGGGGCGGCGTCGACGCCCGTGGTGATCGGACAGCGGGTCATCGCCAACATCGGCGGACGTGATGGAGCAGGCGTTGTGGCGTTCGACGCGAGCAGTGGCGCGGAGGCATGGAGGGCAACAGACCACGATGCCAGTTATTCCTCCCCCATCGTGGCCCAGATCGACGGCCGCCCAGCGGCTGTCTTCTTCACGCGGGAAGGACTGGCCGTCCTAGATCCAAAAACTGGCGACCTCCTGTACGAGCGGCGCTGGCGATCCCGCAGCAACGCATCAGTGAACGCCGCGACGCCGCTCGCTTTCGGAAACGTCGTGTTCCTGACTGCTTCGTATGGAACTGGCGCGATCGCGCTGCGACTTGCGGGCGGGCAGCTGGAGGAACTCTGGTCGGGCGAGGGCGTGCTCGATGCGCACTATTCCTCGCCAGTCCGGTCCGGGGGCACGGTCTTCGGGTTCCACGGGCGTCAGGAGTACGGGCAGCAGTTCCGCGCGGCAGACTTGGTCAGCGGTAAGGTGCTGTGGTCCACCGATCGCCTGCCAGCGGGTTCCGTGACGCGCGTCGGGGATCGCCTCCTCCTGCTGCTTGAGACTGGCGAGCTGCTGTTGGCCGACGCGTCCCGCGAGGGGTTTGCAGTGGCAGCGCGAGCTCAGATCTTGGCGGGTGAGACGCGGGCGTTCCCGGCGTTCGCGGGAGGCAACATGTTCGCCCGCGACAAGGACACGCTCGTCTGCCTGCGACTCTGGCAGCCGTGAGGCTTAGGCACATGCCCCACAGCCAGCCCAGCCAACGCCGGCGCGCCTAAGCGGTACTTGGGCGTAAGATCTTGGCATGGGCAGGACGACTCGGGTCGCATTCGGCGGCAGAACAGTAGATGGTGAGGTCATTCCGGTTGACGAGTCCACCGAGCGCTGGTCGAACATTGTTCTGACCGACGGCA
>JAJDWM010000106.1 GCA_022825595.1 Bryobacterales bacterium
CGGGTCATCAGCGCGGCATGTTGCGGATCGTCTGCCAGATTGCGCAATTGGTACGGATCTGAATCGTTGTCGTACAGCAGCCAAGGCCCGAGCTGATGGCGGGCATAGGTGTACCGCCGTGACCGGACGGCACGCCAAGGCGGATGCTCGCCGCGCTCCGTTGGCGTGTAACTCTGAGCGTAGACGGCCTCGGGCAGTCCCGACGGCCGGGATCGAGCGGAGTTCGAAATGTGGTGCGAGAGATCGACGCCCGCCACCCCTGATGGGATGTCGATACCCGCCAGTCCGAGCATCGTCGGCACAAAGTCCACGTGGGAGAACGGCACGGACAGGACCTGACCCGGCGCCACACCGTCGGGCCAGTGCACGATCCCCGGCACTTGCAGTGATTCCGCCCAAGGCTTGCGCTTCAGGTAGGTGCCTTGGGACCCCAGCATGTCTCCGTGGTCCGACGTGATGACGATGATCGTGTTGCGCAGCTGTCGCGTCTCCCGCAGTGCCGAGACGATTCTGCCCACCTCGTGGTCTAGGAATGTGATGGCGGCGTAGTAACCGGCAATGTCGGCTCTGCTGCCGATGGTGCGGTTTGGCCGGAATTCGACGGGGCCCCGCCAGTTCTCGCGCATGCGCAGCCGTTCGGGCTTGTAGAGAGCCATATACTCGGGCGGTGCCACGTAGGGGTTGTGTGGCGGGCCCCACTGGAGATAGGCCAAGAACGGCGTGTTGGGACCTCGCCGAATGAAAGAGATCGTCTCGTCGGTGAAGGCCGTAGCGGAGTAGCCGTCGATCGGGATGGGATCGGGCGAGTCCCGGAAATAGTGCATGTTCCAGTACGCGTGGCTGCAGATGTTGGCGGCCCAGTGCTGAAACCCCTGGCGGCGGGCGGGCGCTACGAAACCGGGAAGGCGCTTGCCCCCTTCCAAGTGCCACTTTCCGGCGAATGAGGTGCGATACCCGTGGTCTTGGGCGATCTCCGCGATGGTCAACTCGGCGTCGGGCAAGGGCGCATCGTTGACGTCAACCCGATGCTGGTGGCCGAACCTGCCGGTCAGCAGCGTACCTCTGGCCGGGCAGCACACCGGGCAATTGGCGGTCACATTCGCGAGGAGGGCCCCACCGGAGGCCAGGGAATCCATGTTGGGCGTCAGAACGTCCCGATTGCCCATCGCGCCGAGATCCATGCCCCGCCATTGGTCGGGCATCAGGAACAGGATGTTGGGCCGGGCAGGTGAGCTTCGTGAGCAGGCTGCGCCCAGCGTGCCGGCCGATGCCAGAAAGTCCCTGCGGCTCAGCACGGAGCCAGAATCTCAGGAATCGGGGCCAGCTGTCAAGCTGATACGTAGCCGTCCTGCGAAGCGTGGTTGCCCGCCGGACCCGTGCCCGTCTCGCCAGCTGGCCTTCGGCTCTCGAGATTTGAGCGGATTCACTCCGAGTAGTGCCACTGGGTCCCCGAAGGGCCGTCGCGGAGGACTACGCCCCGTGCGGCGAGGCCATCCCGGATCCGGTCGGCAAGGGCGAAGTTGCGGGCGCGGCGGGCCGCTGCTCGCTCCCCTACGAGCCGCTCCACCTCGCCTCGGGCGACGCGTACCGCAGACAGCGGCCGCATGACATCGAAGATCCGGTCGAAGTCGCCCAGAAGGGCGAGCCCTTCGGCAGCGTTGCCGGGCCCGAACGTGCCTGAGTCCATGGCCGAGTTTGCCGCCCGGACATACTCGAACACAGCCCCGAGGGCACCCGCCGTGTTGAGGTCGTCGTCAAGCGAGTCCTGGAACTGGACGCGCGCCCGGGCCGCCGCTGCCGACGCATCCTCGCCGTCCGGGAGCCGACAGCCGTCCTCCAGCCTCCGGGCGAAGTTCCGCAGCCGTTCAATCGATGCCGCCGCCGCCCGCAAGCCGTCGAACGTGAAGTTGAGCTGCTTGCGGTAGGGGGTCGCCACGAGCAGGTAGCGAATGGCGTCGGGGGAATGGCCGCGATCCAAGAGGTCCCTGAGCGTATAGAAATTGCCATCGGACTTGGACATCTTCTTCCCATCGACCAAGAGGTGCTCGGCATGGACCCAGAAGCGCGCGAACGGCTTGCCGGTGGCGCACTCCGACTGGGCGATCTCGTTCTCGTGGTGCGGGAACTGCAGGTCCACGCCACCGGTGTGAATGTCGAAGGCCTCGCCCAAGTACTCCATCGCCATGGCCGAGCACTCCAAGTGCCAGCCGGGCCGTCCCGGGCCGAACGGGCTCGGCCAGGAGGGCTCTCCCTTACGGCTGGCCTTCCAGAGCACGAAGTCGCGCGCATCGTCCTTGCCGTACTCGTCGGAGTCCACGCGCGCGCCGACGAGAACGCTCCGCGAGTCGAGCCGCGACAGCTTACCGTACGACGGCAGACCGGAAATCCGGAAGTAGGTCGAGCCGTCAACCTCATAAGCATGGCCAGCCTTGGCGATGCGCTGGACGAGGCCGATCATCTGCGGAATATGGTCGGTGGCCGCCGGTACGACCTCAGGCCTTTCGAGCCGCAACTGGGCGCAGTCCTCGAAGAACGCCTCCACGTACTGAGCGGTGTATTCTCCGATCGGAACGCCAGCAGCAAAGGCGGCGGCGATGATCTTGTCCTCGACGTCCGTGATGTTCATCACGTGGCGCAGCCGCCAACCGCTGTGGCGGAGGTGCCTCCGCAGGACGTCTTGGAATGCAAACGTCCGGAGGTTGCCGATGTGGACGTAGTTGTAGACGGTGGGCCCGCACGAGTACATGCGGACGGTGTCGCCATCCGAAGGCGCGAAGGCCTCCTCGGTGCGGGTCAGGCTGTTGTAGAGCTTAAAGGGCACGGCCTGTCCGCCGAGATTGCCATTGTACCGGGAGGGAGGCGTATGCCATAGGCTTCGGCTGCAGTGCCCCCCATGACACGCCGGCGCTCCGAGTCGCCGAGCCTGCTCACGAACCGCGCGACTGCCGAGAACCAGCGGCCGTACGAGCTGGCGAGCAGGCACATGGGCCAGTCAGAGCCGAACATCACCCGCCGGGCTCCGAAGGCATCCAAGACGGTCTCGATATACGGCAGCATCCGCTCGTACGTCCAATCGTTCCAGTCGGCTTCGGTGACCATCCCGGAGAGCTTGCAGTAGACATTCGGGCGACGAGCCAGTCTACGGATGAGCCCGCTCCAAGGCCGGAAGGATCCTTCACGGATGCGCGGTTTGCCAATGTGGTCGAGAACGAACACTTGGCTTGGGTGTCGGTCCACAAGCACCAGGGCCTGCGGCAGATGACGCTCGTAGATCAGGATGTCGTACACCAGGCCCGCCGAAGTAACCGTCGAGAGTCCCTGGTTGAAGTCCTCCCGAAGCATGTAGTCGTCGTCCGCCTCGTCCTGCAGCACATGGCGGCAACCGCGAAGCCTAGCGTCCCCGGCTAACCCGTCCAGAGCGGCCCCGAGCCCGGGACCGGCCAATGGCAGCCAGCCGACGACGGCCAGCACGAAATCGCTCTTGCGGGCCTGCGCCAGGAGGAATCGGGACTCGGCCAGGGACTGCGTTGCCTGCACTGCGATCGTCCCTGCCACGCCCACTGCCGCGATCTCCGCCTTGAGGTCGTCCGGTAGGAAATCGCGGCGGAGCACTCGCATCCGGTCCGAGATCCAATGGTATTGGCTGGGGTCATAGCGCCAGAGGTGGTGGTGGGCGTCGATCGTCACCGGAACGCCCCTCAGGGCCGGTCTTGGTTCTCGGGCAGGCCGGAGGGCCAGAGTTGGTTGTGCGCGTCACCCACCGTCTCGCGGATCTCCTCGAGCAGGCCGGGAGGGATCTCCAGCCTAAAGGCCTGCAGGTTGCGCTCCAAGTGCCGGCACTGTGACATTCCAACAAGCACGCTCGCTGTGTGGGGGTAGTCGTAGCAGTGCTTCAGCGCAACCTGGGAGACGTTGAAGCCACGCCTCCTGCAGAGGCCGGCCACTCGCTCCCCTGCGCGCCGCACATCGGCCGAGGCCAGGTGCCACGAGGGTGCGCCCCGCTCGGTCAGGATGCCCAGGTGGAGGGGTGACGCGTTGATCAAGCCGATCCCGAGCTCTTGGCACGAAGGCCGGAGATCGGAATCCAGATCGTCAGCCATAAGGTTGTAGCGGGCGTACGAGAGGATGGAGTCGACCGGCGCTCGTTCAGCGATGTCACGCAGGATCCCCAGCGGAAGCCCCGTGATGCCCACGTAGCGGCACTTGCCTGCCCGCTGGAGCTCGCGCGCCACAGGGAGGGCCTCGTGCAACACCTGCTCGCGATCGACGAATTCGACATCGTGCATTTGGAAGAGGTCGACATAGTCCGTCCGCAACCGCCGCAACGACTCGTCGATACTGGCTCGCACGCGTTCGGCCGAGAAGTCAAACCGATCCAGTCCATAACGGCCGCACTTGGTCGCAAGCACAATCCTCTTGCGCCGATGCCCCATGAAGCGGCCCAGCCGCTCCTCGGAGAGAGTTCGGCCGTAGTACGGTGAAGTGTCGAAGAAATTGACTCCGAGGTCAACGGCCATGTGAACGGTCCGCTCTCCCTCGTGCGCGTCGATCTCCCGGAATTCGTTCCCAAGGGGCGAAGCGCCGTATCCGAGAACGGAGACCGTGAGGTCGGTGGGGCCCAGCTTACGGTACTGCATTTCAGCCATCGGCTACCCTGCCCATGCGGGCGGACTGCCAGAATAGCAACCCGTCGCGCAGCTCCGCCTCGTGTCGAGCTACCGATATGCGCCAGCCCCTTCCCCTGACCGAGACAGCCAACCCAAGGTCCGCGGCAATCGACCGAGCGTCCACTGAAGAAGTCCTTGCGCTGATCAATGCGGAGGACGCGCGCGTGGCCCGCGCAGTGCAGGAGGAGATTCCGCAGATAGCCAAGGCGCTGGACGCGATCGTGGCGCAGTGGACCCGCGGCGGCCGGCTGTTCTACTGCGGAGCCGGGACCAGCGGGAGGCTCGGCGTGCTTGACGCCGCAGAGTGCCCGCCCACCTTCGGGACGGACCCGGACCGCGTGGTGGCGCTTATCGCCGGAGGACGGGAAGCGCTGGTGCGATCAATCGAGGGCGCAGAGGACAGCCCAGAGGCCGGCATGCGCGACCTCGCCGCAGCAGGCTTTAGCGAAAGGGACGCGCTCGTCGGGATCGCAGCGAGCGGGAGCACGCCCTACGTGCTCGGTGCGGTCGGCATGGCGAACGCGGCCGGGGCCGTGACGGTCGGGCTCACGTGCAACCCCGGTTCGCGCCTAGAGCGCGCCGCCGGTTATCCGATTACTCCGAGGGTCGGACCGGAGGTTGTGGCAGGGTCGACAAGGATGAAGGCCGGCACGGCACAGAAGCTCGTCCTGAACATGCTCTCGACAGGCCTCATGATCCGAATCGGGTGCGTACTCGGAAACCTGATGGTCAACGTCCAAGTGCGCAACGCGAAGCTTGCCCGCAGGGCAGAGAGAATTGTCAGCGGAGTCTGCTCCTGCGATCGCGCGGCGTCCCGGAAGGCACTTGAGGAAGCGGGCCATGACGTGCGCGTGGCTATTCTGGTGCTCCGCCTTGACCTGGATCCAGCGGAGGCGGAGCGCTGGCTTGCGAGCCATGGCGGCAACCTGCGCGCGGCCTTAGAGTCCGCTTCGGACGGGGCCATCGCGCAACCATAAGGCCCTGTGAACGATCGTGATCCGCGGTTGCCGTGCCCGCGCGGCGTGTGACACGATGGAGGCCGACGGGCTTGGCGCGCCCCCCTGCCCAAACCAAAACCCGCCGGGGTACCGACGTAATTTTACAGGGGGCCTTGGCGCGGGGCCGCCGATACAGCCGAAGCCCAGGAGATTACCACCCACAA
>JAJDWM010000049.1 GCA_022825595.1 Bryobacterales bacterium
GGCGAGTCAGGGGGCGAGACTCAACTTCGCCCACCTGAAAGCCGAGCTCTCCGGCCTCTCCTTCCGGTCTCCGCTTACCGGCCCGCCTCCGCCCACTAGGACATCTCAGAAGTCAGCGAGGGGTCCACCTACTTGATTCTCTGTAGCGGCTGGAGAAACAACCATCGTTTGTGTCATAACGCCATAGCGTCGCGCGCGGGATGCAAGGTTTCGGATCATCGCATCCTCGCTGCAAGGGCTTGCCCTAGCGCATTGAGAGACCCTCTGAATTGGATGCACCTACCCGGCTACTGACAGCGTATGTGCAATCACTAGGGCGGGAAGGGGGTTGTGGCAGGTACGGACGTTCTTGTCTCCGCGGTCCTTTTGCCTGACGGTGTGGCTAGAGAGGTGCTGCGAAGATGCCTAACGGGCGCCGTTCGATCGCTGGCGAGCAACGCTCTGTTCCCAGAGATCGAAGCTGTACTAGCGAGGGACGGAGAATTGGCTGGCATCCAGTCCACTCAGCATGAGCGTGGGACTCTGCGCCACAGCATCTTGAGTGTCTGTGATTGAGTGAACATCACCATGCTTTGGCATCCGAACCTATCCGACGAATCCGACAGTCACTTGATCGAGCTAGCGATAGCCGGAACTCGGAGTCGACCATTGCGGGCAATACGAACGACTTCATGTTGGGTGAGTTGACGTTTGCCACTATTCTGGTCGTGCCCCACGGCGACTGGCTGAAGGAGGATGACTGAGGTGGCCACATTGACCATTCGGGTACCCGATGCCCATCGAGACAGGTTGGAAGCGATGGCTGCTCGTCGCGGAATGAGCTTGAACAATCTGATGGAGGAGCTCTCGATCCGTGCGTTGGTTGAACATGACGCCAAGGTGCGATTTCGACCGCGGGCGTCCCGTGGCGATCCGGAGCGTGGACTCGAGTTGCTCGACAAGCTGGATCAAGCGCATGGAAGCACTCGCGATGCCGATGACACGGACTAGCCAAGGCTGTTCGATGCTGCGGGAAGCGGCCACACCGGCACATTCAGAGAGAGCCTCGGTCAGAACGGGCGAACGCGGCGCGTGGATAGCAACAGTTGGTAAGGAATCCCAAGGCTGGGGCAAGATTTTCGCGGCCCCCCTCGCCCCAAAAGACCTAATGGAGCTTAGACAGTCCGACTGATGCTGCATCCACCCACGACGACGTGATCTGGACGAGAACTGGCTGGAACCCCTATTGGGCAGAGATTTGCGATTCGTCCCTGACGCTCAAGCCAGCTCCGGAGCAGACAGTGATCGTTGACTTCGCAGCACTGAAGACGGGCATCTACACACGGATCGATCGGGCACAGAACCGTGTGTAGCCCCCGACCCTAGCCTTACCTAGCGTCTCCTCGCCGGTGCGAAACCCTGTTTCGCTGGAATCTGGGTAGGCATGTCGAGAATTGTGTCTGCCTGCTCCGCCCGCCAATCCGGCCCTGAAGCTGTGGGGGTTGTGTTCGGCGACGCGGTCGGACGTGCGTCTCTTTGTGGTTGGCAGCCGTCTGAGCTGCGCCCGGGATGTGGAACTGCGTGACCTCTTGAGCTCGCTCCCGCAGCTCAGCGGCGTCGTCAGCCGACGCTGGCTTGGACTGGCATAATCAGCCCGCAGCCGCGGCGGAAGGCACTCTCTCCTTCTATCGGGCCTAGTGTGCACCGCGGCCCCGTCGTCGATGGACACGACCACCACTCCCACCAAGGAGCTGCGCATCGGCTTGGTCCTATACGGGGGCAGTTCGCTTGCCGTGTACATGAACGGCGTTGTCACGGAGACCTGGAACGCAGTGCGCGCTTCTCGGTCCATCCAGGACGACGGCGCTTTGCCGGGAGGGGGCTCCGTGACCGTCTACCAGGAGCTGCTGCGGGATCTTGGTGCCGCTGGCTGCGCCAGAGACCTCCAGATCGTCGTAGATACTGTGGCCGGCACATCTGCCGGAGGGATCAATGCGGCTACGTTGGCCAAGGCGATCGTGGAGGGTGGCGACGCCCGGGTCGCGAACAAGACCTGGCTCGAAGAAGCCGACGTGGCGCGCCTGAAGGTCGCCCCTCCTCGCCACATTGGGAGGGTGGAGCGCTGGGCCTTGCTTGCAGCGAGCTACGTGTTCCCCAAGATTCGGCTGCTTCGCCGCCTCATCCAATCGCTGCCGGGAATCGATTGGGACTGGGCCGTGGACCAAGTGCACTCCATGCGCACTTCGACGGATGGGTCCGAGACCCCGCTCGATGGCCAATACCTGACCCAGGTGATCGCCAATACGCTGCGACGGATGGCAGACACGAAGGGGCCTCCCCTGATCAGCGGCTACCAGCGTTTCGACCTCTTTCTGCCCCACACCGACCTCTTTGGGTGGCGGCGCCGCCTTCCCATCACCGGGCCCTTCCACCCCGGGATGCTCTACGAGCGCACCCACGCCTGTGTGATGTCGTTCTCCAACTATGACGGCCGTCTGGCTGACGATTTTGCGCTGACATATGCGACTAGGGCCACGGCCGGTTTCCCGCTTGCCTTCGCGACCGGCGACTACCACGGCGTGGCGGCGGCGTTCTCCGAAGCGCGGCCCAACGACGCCATTCCCGACTCAGAGGAATTCTCGACCCGTCACCTTAGGGAACAGGAGCTGGCCAGTGGCGCCAACTCACCCGCCCACGAGTGGATGCTGGACGGAGGAATCCTGGACAACAAGCCGTTCTCGCACGTCGCATCGGCGATCGAGCGGAAACCGGCCATATGTGAGGTGTATCGCGTCGTGGTCTATGTTGAGCCGAGCCCTGAGGCTGCGGCTGCGACCCTCCGCCAGCGAGCGCCTCTGCCCGCCGAAGTGGCGGCGCGTGTGTGGCACCTTCTCGGGCGCCAGCCCATCCATGACGACCTTGATCGCCTATGGGAGCGAAACAGGAAGGCCCGCCGGGTCAGGCAGATCGTTGATGCCTCGCGCACGGGCTTGCGGGGCGATGAGCATCCAGTCCCCGACGAAGGGGAGCCAGGCTCGTCCCGAGTGGGGCAGTGGTGGGTCGTAAGCACCGTCGGAATCGATCAGCAGGCCGGGTTCTCCGGGTATGTGGCGTTGAGCGCGCTCAGCGCGGCCCGTGCGGCCTGCTCTGCGGTGTGCCAGACGCTGCGCTATCCACTCCAAAGCCGATACGGGTTCTTCGTCCACGCGCTCGGGCGCTCGTGGTTGGAATCGAAGGGGTGGCTGGCACCCCCGCAGTTCGAGCGTGCTGCTCGCTCGTTCCAGATTCGGAAGGGCCAGTTTAGGCTGCTACGGGACTTCGATGTCGAGATTCGGCGGCGGTGGCTGGGAGCCCTTCTTGCAGCTGCTAACCGGGAGTTCCAGAGGGGCAACCGCCGTGGGCGGATCCCGGTCGCGCGGCGGGAAGCGCTCGATGGCTTCAAGGGCCGCTTGGCCGCCGTGTCGGAACTGGTAGACAACATTCAGCTCGAGATGGGCAAGACTGCACTGAGCCGTCTAGAGCGCTTGATATCCGCGATGGACATCGACCTTGCCCTTAGGGCCGTAAGCGAGCCTCGTCGGCGGACTGCGTTGGCGCACCGATTCGACCGTGCCCTGACAGATGCCTTCTCACGGATATCTCGACGGGTTCGCGCAAGGTGGGACGAGTTCAACACGAGGGTGCTGACTGCCGTCCACGGGATTCCCGACAGCGCTCTCTCGCGACGCATGCTGAGGGAGCTCTGGGCCTTCCCAGCCTTGGATCAGGTCGCGTTTCCCCTGATGGAAAGCGCGGGCATCTCGCACCTCACTGAGATCGAGGTCATGCGCATCTCCCCTCGCGACTCGTCTCTTCTGCCGCCAGAGCGCCACCCGCTGCGAGGAGCGGCGCTGGGCCACTTCGCGGGATTCTTGGACGTCGAATCTAGGGAGAACGACCTCTTGGTCGGCAGACTACACGGTGCCGAGCGGCTAGTAGACCTAGTCGCCCGTGCTGCGGCCCATGACGAACAGCACTTCGCCTCGCTGGCTGACCTTCGGGCCCGGTACAAGCGGTTGGCATTCGAGGCGATCGTCCTTGATGAGGAGAGTCGGCCGAACAGCTCGACCGCCACGGTGCGTCACTCGCTGCGGGAAGTGCTCGGACAAGGGAAGTCAGTCAATGACTGAGCCGCACTGCGTTCCCGTTCCCCAGCAATGGACCTTGGCCACCGGCCTTGCCCGCGTTGAAGTCGTGTCGCAGATGCGGCCCTTTGGAGGGCCCGTCTAGGCCGTCTTGGGTTTGCCGCAGCCTGTCCCCTGAAAAGGCGGGCCGCTCCGAACGCCAAACGGACTCTTCCCTGTAGCCGTAGAGGATTCGGCCATGCACCTGACTTCACACGGTTTGATGATCCCGGCCATAGTATCGACTTCGTTTATCACAAGAACTCGCAGATCGTCTATATCTTAGGCATAGAAAACATGCCGAGAACCAGACTTTCAATGAATGAATCAGAGCATTCATAAGAACTCCGATTACGCTGATCTCCCGTCTGTACCGATCGGCGGACTCCAACTGGTGGCCCTCGTAGACTCGCATCCGCTCTAGATTGTGACTCCACAGGCCAGCCCATCTCCTGAGTCGTTCCAGAATTGGACCCTGTTCGGCGAACGAGGGTGCTGCGCCAGCCGCTCTTGGTCAACAAGCAGAGGCAGCGCCGACTATTGCTTGACAGCGTACGGAGAGTCCGTGATATGGCGGGCGGCAACTTGGCCTAGACAGACAGCGATTCAGCCTCAGAGCGGAAACCTCCTATCTATACTGGATACCGCCATGCTGCGGGCACTCGCCGCGCCAACGCTAGGGACGGTCACGGCCGGCCCCACGGAGTCGGCGCACGGTCGGCGTCGGAGGTCCGTCGCAAGACTACCCAGCACGCTGGTGGGGCTTCTAGCCCTGCTGCTGGCGATTCCCGACCGCGGACCGGCGCAGCCAGTGACCGAGGATCACGCCGAGCGCATGGCCCAGGGGCTCGAGTTGTTTCGCAGCCGGGTCGGCCCACTGTTCGCCCAGAAGTGCCTTGCATGCCATGGGGGCGGGCAGGTGAATGGCGGCGTGGACCTCACTTCAAGGGGCTCCCTGGTCGCGAGCGGGAAAGTCGGGGCTTCGGCGGCTGACAGTCGGTTGGTCGCAGTCCTTCGCCATGAGAGCGAGCCCTTCATGCCTTTGGGTCAAGCCAGGCTGGAAGATTCGGAGATTGAGGCGATAGCCCGCTGGATCGAGCTCGGGGCTCCCTACGACCAGCCTCTAGGAGGCCGGGAAGAGCAGACCTCAGATTCCCGGACCGGGGAAGAGTTCTGGTCATTCCGACCTCTCGCGGACCCGGTGCCGCCAACGGTTCGGGACGAGGCATGGGTGAGGACACCGATTGACCGGTTCATCTTGGCCCGGCTCGAGGCTGCTGGCATCGGGCCGAATTCGCCAGGCGCACGCCGCACCCTGATCCGTCGTGCCTCGCTTGACCTGCTCGGGCTGCCCCCGAGCCCGGAGCACGTCGAGGAGTTTGCCCAGAGCGCGGTTCCCGGGGCATACGAACGACTAGTCGACGAACTCATCGAATCCCCGCACTTCGGCGAACGCTGGGCCCGCCACTGGATGGATATCGCGAGATTTGCGGAGAGCTATGGCTTCGAAGAGGACTATGACCGTCCGTATGCCTTCCACTACAGGGACTTCCTTATCAAAGCGTTTAATCGCGACATGCCGTACGACCGATTCGTCAGGCTGCAGGTCGCCGGCGATGAGCTGGAGCCAGAGAACGCATTTGCCCTGATGGCTACCGCATTCATGGGGAGCGGGCCGTTCCCCACCGAGATAACGGAAGCCGAGTTCGAGACGACACGCTACGACGAGCTCGACGACATGATCGGAACGCTCGGCACGGCGATGCTCGGGCTCACAGTCGGCTGCGCGCGCTGCCACGACCACAAGCACGATCCGATCTCGGCCGGCGACTACTACCGCCTGGCGGCAATCTTCGGCCGAACAACGCGAACCGAGATTGAGTACGACTTGAATCCGGCGAAGTTTCGGAAGGAAAGGGCCGAGTGGGAGGCTCGCCTAGCCAAGCTGAGGGCCACGCGTGAGGAAACAATCGGAAGGCTTGACGACGAGGGATACCAGGAATGGCTTGCCGCCGGCGCTCCAGGAGCCGGTCAGGACGACTGGCGGGTCTTGGACGTCAATGGAATCGAGTCCAAGAGCCTCGCGAAGAATGACAAGCTTGATGACGGCTCGATCCTGTTCACGGGTGACAACGTTGACTTCGACAGGTATCGCCTTGTCGCGGAGGTCAAGGCCAGCGACATCCGATCTCTTCGCGTCGAGGCTCTGACCCACCCCGCGTTGCCCTCTGGCGGCCCCGGTCGCGCGCATGACGGCAAGTTTCTGCTGGGTCTGGTCTCGGTGAAGGCGACGCCGCTCGCGGACCCGGACGCCGAGCCAGTCAAGCTGAGATTCAGCGATGCCCGTGCCACCGACCAGCTGGACTCGGATTACTACTCCGCCGCGGCCGCAATCTATGACGACAGCGATCGGAGCGGATGGGCCGTGCCGCCGAGCGCGCTTGGTTCCGACCACGTCGCAATCTTCGACTTCGAGGAGCCAGTCGGGTTCGACGGCGGCTCGCGCTGGGAGATCGAGTTGGGATTTCGCCACAACTCCCACTTCAGTCTCGGTCGCATCCGGCTGTCCGTAACCAGTTCGCCCGAGGCCCCTTTCGCCGTCCGACGAGGCGTGCGCGAAGGCGTGGCACACGCTCTCCAACTAGTCCGCGCAAACGGACCGGATGCCTTGACAGAGGTCGACAGGAGAGCGCTGCTCGGGGAATTCGCCCGTCGCAGTGAAGAGTGGACCGAAGCGACGGCGACGATCCGAGACCACGAGTCTCGCGTCCCGATTTCCGCGTCCACCAAGATCATGGCGACTGCCGAGGGCTTTTCCAAGCCGCGCCACAACGCCACCGGAATGGGCTACCCGCACTTCTACGAGCAGACTCACGTGCTTCGCAGAGGGGACGCGAGCCTCAAGCTGGAGCCCGCCGTCCCCCGTGTCCTGCCGCTTCTCGACCGGAGCGGGGACAATCCGGCTCCTTGGCGAGCAAGCCCCCCGCCAGGGTGGAACCGGAGCCGCCTTGACCGGGCCTCCTTGGCCCGCTGGCTGACCAATCACGAGAGCGGAGCGGGCGCCCTTCTGGCGAGGGTCATCGTCAATCGAATCTGGCACCACCATTTTGGGACGGGTATCGTCGCCACACCGAGCAATTTCGGGAAGATGGGGGCCCGTCCTACGCACCCGGATCTGCTGGAATGGCTCGCCCGGGACCTCGTTCGAAATGGATGGCGCCTCAAGCGGCTCCACCGGATGATCATGAACAGCAGTGTCTACAGGGTCTCGGCCTCCAGCGACACAGCCAAGAGAGCCGCAGATCCGGGCAACCGCCTGCGCTGGCGCTGGACGCCGCGACGGCTTGAGGCCGAAGCGATCCGTGACTCCATGCTCGTCGTCTCGGGAATGCTCGACCGCAGAATGTTCGGTCCCGGCGCGCAGGACGAGAGGATGTCGAGGCGCAGCATCTACTTCTTCATCAAGCGCAGTGAGCTGATCCCGTCCATGATGCTCTTCGATTGGCCCGAGCATCTCGTCGGGATAGGGCGCAGACCGACCACCACGATCGCACCCCAAGCGCTGTTGTTTCTCAACAGCCCCTTCGCCCGGCGATATGCCGAGGGCTTCTCGCGGCGGCTCTCTGGTCTGGACTCGCACACCGCCATCAACGCGGCGTACCGCACTGCTTTAGCTCGCGAGCCACGCGCGGAAGAGCGGTCACGAGGGTTGGCATTCCTGGAGCACCAGGTGGAGCTCTATGGCAAGGACGGGCGCAGTGACCCGGAACACCGGGCGCTGGTCGACTACTGCCAGTCCCTTATGGGCCTGAACGAATTCCTGTACATCCGGTGAGAGAGATGAGACGAGCAGAGATCACACATCCCACCGCGACTTCGCGTCGCGAGCTGCTGGCAAGGTGCGGAATGGGCTTCGGCATGCTCGGACTTGCCGGATTGTTCGCGGATGAGGGCTTGCTCGCAGCCCCGTCGGCTGGTGACCGGGCGGTCAATGCAATGGCGCCGCGTCAAAGCCACTTCGCGCCCAAGGCGAAGCGTGTGCTGTGGCTCTTCATCAATGGCGGCCCGAGCCACGTGGACACTTGGGACTACAAACCTGAACTCACACGGCGGCACGGGCAGGAGCTGGAGGGCTTCGACAAGCGCACCGGCTTCTTCTCTAACGAGGTTGGGGCTTTGCTCAAGTCGCCCTTCGAGTTCTCGCGTCGCGGTGAGTCGGGCAAGCTCGTCTCCGAGATCTTTCCATTCTTAGGTGAGCACGTCGATCGGATGGCATTCATCCATTCCGGCCAGCCCGGCTCTAACAACCATTCTCCGGCTCTGTTCATGATGAACAGCGGCCAGACGCGGATGGGCTTCCCCAGCTTGGGTTCGTGGGTCACCTACGGCCTAGGGAGCGAGAGCAAGGACTTGCCGGGCTTTGTGGTCATGTCGGACCCGAAGGGCCGCGGATTGCCGAAGGGCAGCGCATCAAACTGGAGTGCCGGTTTCCTGCCGGGGGCATACCAGGGCACTTGGCTGCGGCCAACGGGTCCGCCGATCGAGAACCTGTCGGCCCCGAGCGAGATGTCGGACGTCCAACAGCGGTCCCAGCTGGACCTGATCGCGACGCTCAACTCCCGCGACCTAGAGCGCAACCCATTCGAGGAGGAGCTAGCCGCGCGTATCGAGAGCTTCGAGTTGGCCTATCGGATGCAGTCGGCTGCCCCCGAGGCCGTCGACGTCGCAAGCGAACCCGCGCATATCCAAGAGCTGTACGGTTTGCACAGCCAGCATTGCGGACACATGGCCCGTCAGTGCATCATGGCGCGCCGACTTCTGGAGCGTGGTGTCCGATTCGTGCAGATCTACTCGGGTGGCATGGAGAACCAGCGTGCTTGGGACGGCCATATAGACATTCGCGGGAACCATACGCAGTTCGCCGGCGAAACGGACCAGCCGTTTGCGGCGCTGCTCACCGACCTCGATCAGCGGGGCATGCTAGATGACACGCTGGTGATCTGGGGTGGAGAGTTCGGTCGACTGCCCGTGGCGCAGATCGGAACAGCCAAGCCAGGGCGTGACCATAATCCGCACTGCTTTAGCGCTTGGATGGCTGGCGGAGTGATCAAGGGGGGCGTTTCCTACGGTGAATCAGACGAGATTGGATTCAAGCCCGGAGT
>JAJDWM010000487.1 GCA_022825595.1 Bryobacterales bacterium
CGAATCGCTGCCGCCGAAATGTATCGATCGCTGCACGCAGTCGGCCCGTGAGCCGTTAGGGGCCCGACGGCCCCGAACAGGATCAACGCGGCCAAGACCAAGAGATGCATCATGGTAGGCAGTCTAACATGCTGCGCGGACCGCTTTGGCGTCCAATCACAACTCATGCCGACCTCATGGAAACTCCTTCAATAAGGGATTGCCCACCGTGGGCTTAGGAATGGTTGCAGGTGGCGGAGAAGAGAGCCCCAGGTTTGAACAGTCCGTGTGTCCGGCCCGTTTCTCCCGAACCTGCCACAGCGGCGACGTTTGGGGCCCTTTGCACGGTCTGCGAGACAGCCGATGCTCGATCGGGCAGTGCCGGAAGGTGGATCGGCGGCCACCGCCCAGAACGCGATTGCAAGCGCGGACTGCTCGGCGACGCGGGGCAACGCCGCATCGAACGGCGCGTCGGGTCCAGACCGAGAGTTTGGACCGCACGAAGAGCGGGGCCGAGACCCGGCGGAGGGATTGTTGGGAATTCCCGGCACACGGCAATCGCGAGGACAAGAAGAAACGAACCGTAGGTTGGCCTCAGCCCGGTTGGGCCCCCGAAAGAATTGCTGCGTCGGTTCTTGTCCGGCGGTAGGCCCCGGCACGGGCATTCCGGCGCTGGTCGGTCGTGCCCGCCCTGGGAACGAGGGCACTCCCACGCAGACCATAGCAGGTCTCAGGCAGGCCTCGCGCCTTCCGGGCAGACCAGATCCGTCGGTGACTGGCCTCACGGTCGGGACCCTCCGGTGGAACCGCGGAACTGCGGCTACTCTAATACACCAAGGAGAGGCCACTGCACGACACGTGGATTCCCGTACTTGCCGTTCGAGTGACCCCGCGGCGTGGAAAGCACGCCGGTGAATACGGTCCAGTTCGCCGGTCGCATAGCCGGGAGACCGCTTGCCATACGATCTACGATGGTCATGCGTCGAAACACACGGCGTCGGGACTAATGCGACACCTAAGACTGACCACCTTTGTTCTGGCCGGCGTCCTCCCGCTGCTGACGGCTTCGGGAGAAGTGCGCCTGTTGGTGGCATACCACTCCCAGACCGGAAACACAGCCCAGATGGCCGAGGCTCTGGCCGAGGGGGCCCGTGCCGCCGGAGCGGAGGCGGAGGTGAAAGAGATCGGCAACGTTACCCAAACCGATCTGGAGCAAGCCGACGGTGTCGCAGTCGGGTCACCGGTGCACATGGGCGACGTCGCTGTGCCGGTGCGCGAAGCGCTGGTCGACTGGGCCTACGGATTTGGCTTCTGGCGCAGTCGGGGCCTCTCCGGGAAGGCCTGTGCCGTATTCGCCACCGGCGGCGCGCCATCGAACGGCAAGGAGTTCACCATGCTGAGCATCGCCCTCAGCCTGATGCAGTACGGAATGGTCCTCGTGACGCCCTATGGCGGCCTCGGGGCTTCCGCCACAACCGGCGTGCCCGAATCCGAGAAGGGGGTCGGCGCGCACGAGCTCGAAGAAGCAAGGGAGCTAGGCGGAAGGCTGGCAGACATCGCGGAGCGCCTTAAGGATTGACTTGCGCGGGCGCCATTGAGTCCGCGCTTCTGGGACCGACGCCGCGGTACGAAATCTTCCCGCGGGCGCGAAGCTCGCCGGGGAGGAGCACGCCGTAAAGAGCCGCCAGTGCGGGCGTCGGCACTCCGTTACGCTCGCCCAACTCACAGATTGCGCCGACTTGCTCGCCAAGCTCTGACGGGTCGCCTCGCTCAAGGTCGCGATGCATGGAAGCAGTGGTCTGCGCCGGGAGGCCCTTGTATCGCGGGACGTGCCGACCTGCAAAGCCCTCCGGAATGCGAGCCCCTTCGGAGCGCGCCACCGCCCCAATCTCCTCGCCCACGGTCTCGAGCAGTCGGCGCGTTTGGGGAACGTCTAGGAGCGCACCGACCGGAGCCCTAGCTCCGGCGCCAACCGCCCCGATCGTGCACACCATCAGGAGCTTCGTCCACATTGCTGTCCAAATGTCGTCCGACCCATCGATCGCCATGCCCGGAACGGGCGACAGCGTGGAAACGAGCCGATCGACCCGGTCGGAGCGGCCGCCCCGAATCTCTCCAATGGTGATGGAGGGGCGGAGCGTCATGTGCACGATGCGCCCCGGCGCCACCCGTTCGGCGAAGATCCGGCTCAAACCTCCCACAACGCGGTCGGCTCCAAGGACGCGGGACAGGGCCGCGGGCGCTCCGACACCATTCTGGAGGGGCACGGCCATCGTCCGCCCCGACACTAGCGGCTTGGCCAGGTCGGCGGCGGCCCGAACCTGCCCGGCGCGACAGGCGAAGAAGACCACGTCTGGAACGGCCGACCGCCGGTTCGGATCCAGAACTTCGGGCGAGGACAGATGCAGGTCGCCCAGCGGGCTGCGAACGGCCAGTCCGGACTCTCGCAGCGCTCGCGCACTCTCCGGCCTTAGGAGGAATGCGACATCCAAGCCAGCCTCGGCCATGCGCGCGCCGAAGTAGCCCCCGACGGCGCCTGCGCCGACGAACACCGCCCTCACGCGCTGACCCCCTCGCCCGGAGACGCTCCCGCCCGCAGCCGGAAGCTATACTGAATCACTGGACCGTCTCACTGGGAGGTGGTGTAACGGTAACACGGCAGACTCTGGATCTGTTTATCGGGGTTCGAATCCCTGCCTCCCAGCCAGCCTACACTCCCGAAGATGGCGGTTAGGGGCGAACCTGGCCACCGTTCCGGCGACTGCGGGCTTCGAAACACTCGTTCACCGGGCCATGGCCTCCCGGTGGGAGGCCCATCCGACAACCGCGAGACCTCGGCCAAGAAGGGCCCTGCGGGTGATAGGATGGGACCAGAGCGGGTTTGGCCGGCGTAGCTCAGTTGGTAGAGCATCTGATTTGTAATCAGAGGGTCGGGGGTTCGAGTCCTCTCGCCGGCTCCATCGGAATTGCGGGAGTAACTCAATGGTAGAGTCACAGCCTTCCAAGCTGTTGGTTGCGGGTTCGATCCCCGTCTCCCGCTCCACTTCAACCGCTTGCGCCGGGCCGACGTAGCTCAGCCGGTAGAGCGCGTCCTTGGTAAGGACGAGGTCACGGGTTCGAGTCCCGTCGTCGGCTCCAGCACAAGAGCTAGCCCTCCAGCAGTTCCTCCAGCTGGCCAGGGACGAAGCCCACTACCAGCCGCTCCCCGCTGATCGTGAGCGGCCTCCGGATCAGGTTGGCATTCTCGGACATCAGGCGGACCGCTTCAGCCCTTGAGGGAGGATTCAGCTTCATCTTCATCTGCCGGTACAGGACGTTCCTAGTATTGAGGAAGGGGATGTGGCTGCGCTCGCCAATTATGGCGTCGATCTGCTCAGGGGACAGGCCCTTATTCAAGTTGACGAGATCCAGCTCGGTCCCGCGGTCGGCCAAGAACCTCCTAGCCTTGCGACAACTCGTTCAATTGGGCTTGTGGTAGAAACGCACGGAGGCCATGCGGCGCATTGTAGCGCGGTAAGCTACTCCAAGCGTGGAAGGCCCCTCGATTCGCGAGCGCAGCCCTGCGGATCGGGTCCTGCTCGTCGAGAGTGGGCCCCGAGCCCACGCGGAGGACTTGATTGAACGGCTTCGGTCGGAGGTCTGCCCGGGAGGGGCGATCGACCTGTTCACCTGCCTCCCGGACCAGCCGGCAAGCCTAGGCCAGACGAGCCGGGCATGGAGGTCGTACAACGCCCCAACGTTCACTGAACGATGGAAGACCGTGCGCGACCTTCGAAGCGAGGGCCACGGAGTGGTGGCGATCCTTTGTAGCGGCACGCCGATCCTGGCAGGCTGGAAACTGGCCCTAGCCGCGCTGCTGCCCGGCAGAGTTCTCTTGGCAGACCGAGAGCAAGGACTCGTCTGGCTGAGCGTGAAGCGGTGGAGAGAGGCCGCCAGGTTGGTCTGGGCCCGCAGCGGGCTGCGAAACCCTGCCGCCCTCAGGCGGGCGGCCCATGTCGCGGTGCTGCCGTTCGCGGTCTGCTTCCTGCTCGCGTTTGCCGCCAAGGCGCACATTAGCGCCCTTGCGCGGTCGGCGAGTGGACAGACCGAACCATGACGGCACTCGGCGCTGTCGTGAGGAGCCTCGCGGCTACCATTGGTAATGTGCGGCTTGTCGGTCGGATCCTGATCCCGGCGGCCTTCGTTAGCCTGCCGCCGTTGGACGCTTACGTCGGTCCTGGCGCCGGCTTCGCGTTCGTCGGATCCCTCTTCAGCCTGCTGGCGGCCTTCGCGACCGGCGCCGTCGCGATCCTAGCCCTGCCGTTCAGGGTCTTGCTGCGATCCTTGCGCGGCTCCCAAGGGTACAAGAAGGCCAAGATTCGCAAGCTTATCTTCCTAGGGCTGGACGGCCTTGAGCCGGAGCTCGTCGACAAGTTCCTCGCCGCCGGCAAGCTCCCCAACTTGGCCCGGTTGCGGGACCTCGGGCGCTACGCTCGCCTGCGGACGACCTTCCCCGCCCTCTCCCCCGTAGCCTGGGCAACCTTCGCGACCGGGACCAACCCGGGCAAGCACAACCTGTTCGACTTCCTGAACCGCAACCTGCGGACCTACCTCCCAGAACTCTCCTCCTCAAGCGTGCGCCAGCCGTCGAGGGTCCTCACGTTGGGCCGATGGCGGCTTCCGCTCAGCAAGCCAGTCGTTGAACTTCGGCGCAAGAGCAGGCCATTCTGGAGTCTTCTGGGCGACGAGATGGTGGGCTCGACCATCTTGCGGGTACCCATTACCTTCCCGCCCGAGCCCTTTCAGGGCCGTCTGCTGTCGGCGATGTGCACTCCCGACCTGCTAGGCACACAGGGGAGCTTCCAGCTGTTCACTACCGAGCCGAAGACGGCTCAGTTCGAGGAGGCGGGCGTGTGCCACCGCCTAGTTTCGGACGGCGAGACGCTGAAGGGCGAAGTGCGAGGGCCCGCAAACTCCGTCCGCGGGGACGCGGCCGAGCTGCGGATCCCCTTCTGCCTGAGCGTAGACAGGGACGCCAGTCGCGCACGGCTCGCGATTGGCGGCAAGGAACTCGAACTTGAGCCGGACCGGTTCACTCCATGGGTCCGCCTGACTTTCCGCGCCGGGCTTGGCATCAAGCTGACCGGCCTTGCCCAATTCCGGCTGGTCGCCGTCAGCCCTCATGTGCGCCTGTACCTCTCGCCGATCGCAATCGATCCGGAGCGGCCTGCCCTGCCCGTCTCGCACCCACCTTTCTACGCGCCATACCTCGCGAAGCTGCTGGGCGATTTCTCGACATTGGGGCTGGCCGAGGACACTTGGGCGCTGAACGAGCGAGTGCTGGATGAGGACTCCTTCCTAGAACAAGCCGACCAGCTCTGCGTGGAACGCGAAGCGATGTTGGAGAGCGCTCTCCAACGCACCAAGCGCGGTGTCGTAGCATGCGTGTTCGACACTCCAGACCGGGTGCAGCACATGTTCTTCAGGTACCTGGAGCCGGGCCACCCGGCCCATGCCGCTAACGGCGACTCGTTTGACCGCTACGCGGACTCGATCGAAGACTTGTACGTGCGGATGGACGGCATTGTCGGCCGGACCATGCGACACGTGGACGACGAGACTGTCCTGTTTGTGCTGTCGGACCACGGCTTCAAGTCCTTCCAGCGCGGCGTGAACCTGAACGCATGGCTCACGCAAGAAGGCTATCTGGCCACGAAGTCGGACGGTAAGGATCCCGGCTACCTGCGAGCCATAGACTGGAGCCGCACACGGGCCTACAGCTTCGGCTTGGCCGGGATCTACCTCAACCTGCGGGGTCGCGAGTCCTGCGGCCAAGTGGAGCCAGCTGACGCCGAACCCCTCCGCGTCGAAATCGCCAAGAAGCTCACCGGGCTCAGGGATCCGGAGCGGGACGAGACTGCAGTCAACTGCGCATACCCCAAGGGGTCGGTGTATTCTGGGCCGTACACGCGGTCCGCGCCTGATGTCGTGGTCGGATACAGCCCGGGCTACCGCTGCTCATGGGGCGTCGCCCTTGGTAAGGTCGCCGGCCCCCTGTTCGAGGACAACACGAAAGCTTGGAGTGGAGACCATTGCGTGGATCCTCCGCTGGTTCCGGGCGTGGTGTTCTGCAACCGTGGCTTCGAGGCAGACGACCCGGGCATCGAGGACATGGCTCCCACTGCCCTTCGCCTCTTCGGCCTAGAGCCACCCCCGCACATGGACGGCCGCGACGTTGAGGTCCGGCTCTCGCAGGCATGACGGCTTGCTGCCGATCCACAGTCTCACCAAGCGTTGGCGTTCGCCAGCCACTCCGCACTGTCCGCGCATCGCACCTGACTCCGCTCAAGGACAACTGACCATGACCCGCCAAACCGCCTACTGGCTGCTCCCGCTGCTCCCAGTGGCTTGCGCAATTCCGCTGCCGCCACAAGTGGAGACTGGCTTTAAGTGGCCCGACGGAAAACTCGCCGCGGTCAGCCTCAGCTTTGACGACTCCCGCGACTCTCAGCTTGACGTGGGGATGGCACTCTTGGAACGGCTAGGCGTTCGGGCGACGTTCTACGTTGTTCCGGAGCGCGTCGAGAACCGCCTCGAGGACTGGCGGCGCCTCGCCCGGGACGGTCATGAGATCGCCAACCACTCACTGCGCCACCCGTGCACCGGGAATTTCCCGTGGTCTCGCGACAGGGCCTTGGAGGAGTACACCATTGAGGGCATGCGGGCCGAACTCATCGAAGCAAACCGGCTCCTGAACCAGATGCTGGGGGTGGATCCCGCAACGTTCGCATACCCCTGCGGACAGACGTTCGTGGGACGCGGCCGCGAGACGCGCAGCTACGTCCCAGTCGTCGCCGAGCTATTCGTGGCAGGTCGCGGCTGGCTTGACGAGACGCCCAACGACCCGGTGTTCTACGACCCCGCCCAAGTCTCCGGGATGTCCATGGACGCCAAGGACTTCCCCGAATTGCGAACTCTGGTCGAGGGCGTCCGAGAGAGCGGTGCTTGGCTCGTGCTGGCGGGCCACGACATCGGCACGGCCGGTCACCAGACAACGCGCGTCGGAATGCTCGAAGAGCTGGTCCCGTTCCTCAAGGCCGAAGAGTCCCGCATTTGGCTTGGCACCGTGGAGGAGGTGGCGCGGTACATCGCGTCGTTACGCGAATCCTCCGGCGGAACGGAAAGCGGGCGCTGAGCCCTGCGGCCTGCGAATCCTCGGCGTCTTTGGCCGCCCGACGGAATCTCCTCTGCGGCCTCCCTCAGCTGCCGGACCAAGCTGTCGACCTGCCGGGCGTTCCGGCCCGGGGCCATTTCCGACGATCACGGACGCGACCTTCGGGGGTAGCTCGTCGCCCTACAGTCGTCGCTGTCGTTCCCCCGGCTGGCCCCGTCGAGGAGCATCCTACTTTCCAGCCGGCGTCCCCGGGGACGTACGGGACGGGAATTAGGGGGCTTACCCTAGTCGCTGTTGGGCATCCCCCTTCGGCCTACCCTCTCCGGAACTCCTCCCTCAGCGTCCGCTTGCGGCCGCTCCCACAAGTCCCAGCTGTCAGTCCCCGCGTTCAGCCTGGATTGAACCTGCCGCACTATGTCCGGGGGGCAATCGCTGGAGCGCAGCCTGCGCAGTTCTTCGCGGAACTTATCTTCCCGCGCGCTGAGGCTTTCCATCCAATCCCTGCCTTCGTCAGCGAAGGAAGCATTGCAGGCCACCGCCAGCACTTCCCCGAATGCGCGAAGCACGCTGGCCAACCACCGCGCGGACACCCCGATCGTCTCCCTCTGGGAAGCTCTCCCGGGGGACACACTCACGTGCGCCTTGGACGCCAGGCCATCGCAACGCCGCAGCGAGGGCAGCAGGGGATCCGCGGCATCGCCCGCTCCAGATCTTCACACAGTGCTTTCACGGAATGGTACCGACGCGGCTCCACCCCTCTCATACTCAACGCGGCCTCTTTCAGAAGCTCTCCCGCCATTGCGATGTCGACCGCCACGGTCGGTTCGCAGCCCCCTCACACGGCTTGGGCCAGTTCCCAGTAATCAGCTGAGGCGGTCATGGCGAGGCGAATTCTGTTGCGTGCCTGGAGCAAGAGGTCCCA
>JAJDWM010000267.1 GCA_022825595.1 Bryobacterales bacterium
CTACCAATTCACCCGACCCTCCAACATCACGTACTCCCGCGCGACTTCCTGCTGAAACCGCCGCGGCAGCATCGCCCAGTCCCGCGCGTCGATAAGGAACGGGATGGTCGATTCCCGCACTGCTTCCTCGAAGGCCACCAATTGGCCGGCCGGAATTGCATTCAACCCCGGACCGCGCAGCGCCAAGTCGAGGTCGCTGCCGTCGTGGCTCCGACCGTTGACGCGGCTACCGTAGGCCCAGACCTCAACGCCAGGAAGATGCTCCCGCAACAGGGCTTGCAAGACTCGCCCGTGCCGTGTCGAAAGGTGCAGCCCGTCAGCCATCGTTCCCCTCTTCGATCATGTCGGCCAGTGCCCTAGCGTCGATGATGAAGGTCGGCAGCAGCTTGAGCGTTGTCTCGGCGAAGTCCTCACCGTAGTCGTGCGCAGTGTGATTGCGGTTGTCGCGATAGGTCAGCCAGCGGTCCACTGCGTCCGCTTCGATCAGCCTGTGTTTAGCGGCATGGCGGAACAGATCCTTGAATGCGAGGCGATCCGCCTGCCGATTGCTGGCGAAGTAGACGGCGATCCTCTTGCGCAGCAACTTGCCGCGCTGCTCCAGAACGAGCTCGAACTCCTTGACGCATGCCGCACAGTAGATGTCGTAGGCGAAGTCGTTCGTCCTCTCCTGCTCACCAATCCAGCCCACCGCGCGCTCCAAGGTGCCAATGCAGCGCCGCAAGAAGGAAGTGTCGATGTTCAAGACCTCGAACCTCCTAACCCCACCGCAGCGTGGCTCCCATTGGCCGCATCGTTCAGAGGGGTGGCTTGCACCATTCTCCCGTGCAGTTCGACGACCAGCCGCTGCACCTTGACCTTAACGGGCTCTCGCTCGTCCTGCTCCTGGTCGAGGCCCACATAGCGTCCCGGGGTCAACGTGCCCGTGGCTCCGCTCGTCGCGCAAGCAAGCGCTCTTGCAGGAGCCAGGAACATGGGTGTAGCCATCCCCTGCCTTCCGACATAGGTGGTAGTAGTCAACGTTCCGGACGGAGTCCTCGTCGGTCAGCACAGCAGGCTGGAGCTCCTCGAAGGCTCCGGAGATGTACTTCCGGAAGATGAGGCCGCGCGCGACGTGGTTGGAATCGGCCGCGTCCATCCACCCGCAAATCACTTCAGCCATCGTCCAAAGATCGGATTCGTCACCGGTGCGGGATGGCCGTCGGTCTGCTTGGTGGCCATGGTGGTCGTTGTTGCCATTCTAGGTCGCTGTAGAAGAAGTGAGGGGATCAGGGTCAATTCCTGTATGGGCCCTAGCGGCGTTCTGCCACCAGAAGGCTCGCAGCCGACTTACCTTGAGGAAATCGGTCTAGGGATGGCGGGATGCTGGGAAGTGCGTAGTGGAGCGCTCGAGGCGCCCGTGCCGGTTTACCTCGCAAATTCGATTAGTCGTTGGTCCCTGCGATGGGACAAACCGCTCAGATCGCCAGTTCTGACGGTGTGGCCAGACTTACGATGGCGGTTCCCAACTGGGGGCGTTCGTAGACCTGTCGCTTCGGTCTGGAATCCTGCTCCTTGCCACTGAGGTTTCGAGGGCGGAACTCCTCGGAATCCATCTGCCCTCGCCATCACCGACCGAATCGGTTGCCCAGATCAGGGCCCGAAGACCTGGCGCGCTACGTCGTTGTACATCACTATTCCGAACAGCACGACAATGAACACCAAGCCCGCTTGGGAGATACGGAGCTTTACGACCTCACTCAGGTCCCGCCGCAGGAGCAGCTCGATCAGCAGGACCACAATCTGGCCACCGTCCAAGACGGGCACTGGGGCGAGGTTAATGACTCCGAGGTTGACACTGATCACGGCGATAAATTCCAGGAGGACGATCAGTCCGTACGACGCAGCGGTCTGAGTGTGCTGGTAGATCCCGACGGGGCCCTCTAGCGCCGTAATCTCGAGCTGGCCCAAGACCAGCCCCCGGATTGCAAGCACGACCGCGCCGGCAAACATGGCGTTCTCGCGGAGGGACATCTCCAGCGCCGGAACGAAGGCCAAGCTCTCGTGCAGGCTGTCGTAGTGCCCGCGCATGCTGATGCCAACCTGCCACCGGTCCCCGTTCTCGCGCGGGACGACCTCGAATTCGTGCAGGGCGCCGCTCCGCTCCACCTCGATCTGCAGCTGGCGACCTCGGGACGCTGCCACGATTCCTGGGACCTGCTCGACCGCCACAACAGGGACCCCGTCGATGCTGGCTAGCCGGTCTCCGGGCTCAATTCCGGCCTCCACGGCCGGCATCCCTTTAGAGACGGCTTCAACGTGAACGGAATGGGCCGGAAACCATCCCAAGTCGCCCTCTGAGCCCGAACCATCCGGCACACGAATCGTGGACTGCACTTCCGCGCCATCGCGCTCCACAAGGAGCTCTACCGCAAGGCCGCCAGCCACGATCGTGTTCACCTTGAGGTCTGCCCATGTCGCGCTCTTGGCACCATCGACGGATAGCACGAGATCTCCCGCCCGTACGCCGGCCTCGGAGGCGGGCGAACCCGGCCGTACCCAGTCCACCCGCGGTTCCTGCGTCAAGTAGGTCGGGCGCTCGTACCGGTACATGAAAACGCCTGTGAGAACGAAGATCGCAAGTAGGAAGTTGAAGGCCGGACCGGCAAATAGAATCACCAGCCGCTGCCATCTGGGCTTCGAGCCGAAACCGGTTGGGGCATCCGAGGCCTCTCCGCCGAAGCTGTGGCCGGCCATCTTGACGTACCCGCCTATCGGCAGGGCGCAGACCTTGAAGTCGGTCCCGTCGCGCTTGAAGCCCACCAGCCTCGGGCCGAAGCCAATCGCGAAGCTCTCCACGGGCACACCAAAGTACCGAGCGGCTAGATAGTGGCCGAGCTCATGGAACAGCACTAGCACGCTGAGCACGATGATGAAGTTGACCATGTCGTGCCGATCAGCCTAGGACGGCAGCCTCCACGCCCGACCGAGCGATGCCCGCAGCGACTCCTGCCGCGTATTCCCGGGCCTCGCGGTCGCACTCCATTACATCCGCGATGCTGGTAGCCTTTTGTCCCGCCCCCCAGCGGATTGTGCGCTCGACGATTTCTGGGATCGCCAAGAAGGGCACGCGTCCATCCAGGAACGCCGCGACGGCCACCTCGTCGGCGGCGTTCAGCAGGCAGCCGGCAAGACCCCCGGCGTGCTGGGCCTCGTACGCCAGTGCCAAGAGCGGGAAGCGGTCAAAGTCCGGTGGTTCGAAGTCCAGGCTAGCCGCGCGTGACCAATCCATGCGCCGACAAGGGCTCGGCTCGCGCGAGGGATATGTCAGCGCGTAGCGGATCGGGAGCTTCATGTCGGGAGGGCTCAGCTGGGCCACCAATGAGCCGTCGGAGAACTCGACCATTGCATGAACGATGGACTGGGGGTGGACAACGACGTCGACCCGCTCCGGTGGCAGGCCGAAGAGATGGCAGGCCTCGATGACCTCGAATCCCTTATTCATGAGGGTTGCTGAATCGATCGTGATGCGGCTGCCCATCTTCCATGTCGGATGCTGGAGGGCGCGCGCCGGAGTGACCGTAGCCAAGTCCTCGGCGGGGGTGGTGCGGAATGGCCCTCCCGATGCCGTCAGCACGACGCGGTCCACTTCGCGACGGCTGCCTGCCCGCATGCACTGGTGCACCGCGTTGTGCTCGCTGTCAACCGGCAGCAGCGAGGCGCCAGACGCCCGCGCCACCGCCATGACCAGATCCCCAGCGGAGACGAGCACTTCCTTGTTTGCCAAGGCCACGCGCTGGCCAGCCTTGACAGCCGAATAGGTCGCCGGCAGGCCGACCACTCCGACTGCGGCCGAGACGAGAACGTCGGCGCGCGTTCCGGTGGCGGCCTCGAGAATTCCGTCCGGTCCGCACACGAGGCGCGGCCGGTAGGCGGGAACGCCAGCGATCCGCTCGCGGAGGTCCACGAGGGAGCGAGCATCCGCAACCGACAGTAAGGAAGGGCGAAACTCGACCGCCTGCCGGGCGAGCCGGGCGACATTCCGACCGGCCGCAAGGGCCACTACATCGACTGTGGCCCCGATCTCGCGGATGACCTGAAGCGTGTTGCGCCCAATCGACCCGGTCGCTCCGATCAGCGCGAGCCGCATTGCTGGGCGTCGCTCGGGGCGGTGCCGGCGAGGGCGCAGGATCGGTTCCGCGCGGGCGCGGCTAGCCGGGATCATGGCACAGGTCGCAGTCGTTGGGCGCGTTGTGGCGGGCGTGGCACTCCATGCAGGATGCCATGGTGGTCGGTTTTTCTTGGAAGAGCACCTCGCGTTCGGCGACCGGTCCGTGGCACGTCTCGCACTCGACGGCGGCATCGTCGACATGGGACGCGTGCGAGAACCATACGAAGTCGGGGACGCGATAGACGCGCTTCCACGGGACGGCCTCTCCGCCACTCTCGAATTCTGCAAGCCGCTGGATGTGCGGGCTGTCGGCCTTGATCGAAGAGTGGCACGCCATGCATTTCGACTCGGCGGGATAGCCCGCCAGGAAGCCAGGTTCAGCGATCGAATGGCAATCTCGACACTGCAGCCCCAACGCGATGTGGGTCTTGTGGCTGTACGGCAGCGGTTGCTCAACCGGCACTGGAGCTACGGCGGCGGGCCCTGGAGACTCGGCCGACCGGGACAGTGCCCACGGGATTGCCGCCACGGCCACGACAAGCCACCAGCGAGATCGGAGCATTCCCCGCATAGCCGTCCTCTCCCAGATCTCAAATGTCCCGTGCGCACCGAAAGCCGAGGTTCGATGTCGAACTGTCAGGTGTGTTGGATGTCCGCGCGGCCACCCTGTAGCGGTTGCAGTACGAAGCATGGCACAGGAATGAGCCCCCGCGCATCACGCGGGCTGTCCCGGTTGGCGGGCCGACAGGATTGTGGCGGGTGGCGGTGACGTGGTAGCCGGGATCGAACCAGTCGGCGCACCACTCCCACGCGTTGCCGGTCATCGAGTAGATGCCGTAGCCGTTCGGCGGGAACGCGTCTACGGGGCACGGCCCCCTGTAGCCGTCTTCACCTGTGTCCTCGCGCGGGAACACTCCCTGCCAGATGTTGCACAGGTGCCGACCGCCGGGTTCAAGCTTGCCCCCCCACGGGTAGGTCTGCTGCTCGAGACCGCCTCGGGCGCTGAATTCCCATTCCGCCTCGGTCGGGAGCCGCTTCCCTGCCCAATCGCAATAGGCGAGCGCGTCGGAGTGGGAAATGTGCGTCACGGGGTGGTCAGGGCGCTCGGAAACCGCCGAGTCCGGACCCTCGGGATGCCTCCAATCCGCCCCGCTGACCTTGCACCACCACTCATGCCCCGCGACCGTGTCGTCAGCGACGGATTCGTACCGATCCTTAGGGATCTGCGTATGAAACACGAACGACCAGCCGAACTGCTCTGCCTCGGTGACATGCCTAGTCGCCGTAACGAATTCCCCGAAGGATTCCACGGTGACGGGAAAGGCGTCCACATAGAAGGGATCCACATGGACACGGCGCACCGGTCCCTCCCCATCCGCCGGAAAGCCCTGATCGGTCTCCGTGCCCATGAGGAACGGTCCGCCATCCATGCGGATCATGTCCCGGGTCGAGCCGCGCCGTGTCCTCCGTCTGCGGGCCGAGTAGTGCTCGGACTCAGCGAGCCGACGAGCTCGATCAACGCTTGGAACGCAGCAGGGGCTGGGCCGAGCAGACAAGCTGCCCATGCCCAGCCGCCGCCCCGGGCTGCTGAGGGGCGCGATGCCGCAAATGTCGGAACCTCGGGGCACGGACTAATTGGATTTTACCAAGACCGGCTGGCCTACCGCATCGCTACGAGCGGCAGCCTCCTTCGAGCACATTTGGCATTCCTAGCGATATCACTGAATGGTTTGTGGGAGTTTAGTCAGGTCCGAAAGTCCAGCGTTCGAATCAGTTTGAATGTGTCGCAGACTTGGACTCCAAGCCTTGTACGCACATCCGGAATTCGTCGGTTCTTCCCCTTCTTGCTTGGCTTCGACACTTCGCAGGTCACAACAGAACGTTCGGTTCGGGCTGCTGTGGCGTAAGCAATCAGGTACGGATCTGCCCCAAATCCTTGAATTTCTGCCTCGCTGAAATCAGGTGCGTAACCCTCGTCTAATACGTGACTGACCCTCGCTCGATCAGGCGTCTCTGGCAACAATAGGACGCTAGAATTCTTCTTCACTCAATCTGTTAGTCTGTCGTCTTTCTTGCCTTTGCTTTTCGGAGGGATGATTTCACTACGCACTTCACGACAAACTCTTATTCTGTCTTCGCTTACATTATCAAGAATCCATTCCCAGAATTGAGGAACTCAGTGGATGGGATAATAGTTCCGATCAGCGTCAATGAAGACGTTAGTATCTAGCGAATATAGAATGCTCAAGTGCGTTATTCCGTTAAGTCTGGTCGAAGTAGCCTACCGACACTCCTCGGTCTCACCCTTAGCACAGTGGCAATCTTCGAAGTAGATAGTGCTCGTGCATATAACATTCGAAGGCTGAAGTCCAGTAATTTTCTGCCAATCCTATGTCGGCGAATTCTGTAGTAGTTAGGTCCGCCGGATTTGGACTGATTTCCTTCTTTCTTTGACTGTTCCCAACGGGCACGATAAAAACTGCTTAATTCGCGATATAATTTGTAATTAATTATGCCCGATAGAGCGAGTCTATATGCTACCATAGCATGGCTTAGATTCTTCTTCCTAGCGAACGCATCTATTTTCTTCTTCAAGGTGTCCATATCTTCATATCCGGTGACTCCAATAGAGTCGAGACTCGCACTCGAAAGCAACCAATCTGACGAAACTCGATTGCAGAACTGCTCAAGAACTCTATTCCGAAAATGCTCATCTTGATCACCAGAATGATCCTCATGATTCTCGGTAATGTTAGGCCCGCTAACACCCGTGATACCAAGGCATATGTGCGTCAGTTCGTGAAGTAGAGTGAAGGACCACGCAGTTCTTGAGTCCCTATCATTCACCACAAGAAAGGTGCGATTCGGTCGGCGATTGATAGTCCGCGGAACTGTTGCACATCAATTGCGCTGTGATAGCTTCCTAGATCTCCTTGCAGTAAGACAAAGACGCCGGCTTCTTCCACCCTTGTCCTGAGTAGCTTAAACGCCTCAGTGGGGGAATTCTGCTGGTAATAGGCTCTCACATCGAAATCTGGACCGAAAATCTCGTCCAGCAAACTGCGTGCTGCGTTGATCAGTCTCGCGGCATACGCCGCATCACTCATCAACGCGTCGACAACGTGGCCGTGCGTCGTACCGGCCCCAGATCTCTCGGGCAGCTCGCCGACGAACCAGACTGGCTCGGCCTCTTCTTCAGACTCTAGCGCTTCGCGGACCAGTAGCTGCCGACCCAATATGTCTCGAACCAGCGCTTTGAGACGCGCTTCCTCCCGAGGTGTGCCAAACGCTGCGTTGGATCGGTAGTCAACACCCGCCTCACTGGTAGCCGGAGGAGCGTCCAGATAGAAAGTGATTACAGGACGGCAATAGAGCTTGGCCATCCCTTCGAGCATCGAAACCGTGGGCTCCCGGTCGCCTGACTCCAATGCCCTTAGCCAGTCCAGACCGGACTCGCCATAGGCCTTCTTGATCTGGAGCCTCGCGACCGCGTCCTGCCGAGTCAGGCCGGCGGTCTCGCGGGCCCAAACTAGGATTTCAGGTTTGACGGCGACGGTCTGCACGGCCTCTCGCGAAGGATTTCACCTCCGAATCCACACCCACCACGTTCTATCAGTAGCGGCCAAGATAGATTCCGGTCATCGTTCCAAGCGGTTGGGCGGCCCACTCAAGGCGGAGGCGAAGAGCTCGGTCAGCGGGGATCAGGCCAGTAGTACGGGTACGCCGGACCAAGGCCGTCAGGTATTCCTGTTCCACCAAGGGGCTACTTAGTTTCGGTGGCATTGTCTCTTGGCCGACCGGCGGTCACGGGTAGACATGTTCGGCGCTCGACGCGACCCACATTGCCGGATGGGATCACGACAACGGTCTCCGGTGGCGGGGTGTCGATCCCATGCACCTGCCTGAGCATTTCGCCGCGATTGACGGCGTCGTCAAATACCATGGCGGAATTCACGCGGAGCGCGGGAGGCTCGCGTCGCGACAGAGCCCAAGCGCCCGCCATGATCGGCACGGCTGCGATAACCGCAACCACGATCCGCTGGATCCGCTTGCGCATCAAGTAGTCAAGCTCCGGCATGGCTATGCGCAGGGGCCGAAACGCAGCAGCCGTCTCACCGCGAGGTTGGCACCTTCCTTGGGCCTCGCGGATTCGTGGTAACTGGCACAACCGAACCGACCCTACCACCGACATTGCCGGTCCTGCCGCCGATGGCTCCTGTTTCGGCCCCCTACGACATCTCTGTTGCGGGCCATGCCAAGGCCGGCAATGCGAAGACTGAACCGTCACCTGTACGATGCAATCGGCCGGGCCCGCCCGTTCTGCGGCGTTCAGCCATTCTCCGAGCATGCCGATCAACGTCTCTCCGGCCCTTCGCGCCCTCCGGAGGAATCCTGGATTCTTCGCAGTTGCAACGCTAACCCTTGCTGTCGGCCTCGGACCTACCACCGCTGTCTTCAGTGTGTTCAAGTCGCTGATGCTGCAACCGCTTCCAGTGGAGAGCCCGCACGAACTGGCCGTGCTCGGTCCAGGTGCGATCGGCATCTTCAGCAGGAGCGACATGCCCCAGACGGAGACGTTCTCTTACGAGCAGTACAGGTCGCTCAGCCAGGACAACCACGGAGTGCTCGAGACAGTCGCTGCCACACCCACATTCCAGAGCCGCGTCTACTGGGGCGGATTCGGCCACGGGTCCGGCGAACGTCTCCGAGCGTCGTGTCAACTGGTCACGGGCACCTATTTCCCCTTGCTCGGCGTGCTTCCGCTTCACGGGCGCTTGCTAGCCCCAGAGGATGACGGCGCGCCGGGGTCGAACCCTGTCGCGGTGGTGAGCCACGACTTTTGGAACACAAGCCTCGGCGCCGATCCCAGCGTCCTCGGGTCGGCGATCAGGCTCCATGGCCTTCCCTACACCGTCGTCGGGGTCGTGATGCCTCCGTTCCAGGGCCACACCCTTGAGAGCTCGATCGACATCTGGGTGCCAATGTCGATGCAGGAACAGATCACGCTGAGCCCGTCGCGACTGCAGCGATCCTTTCCAGTCGAGACGTACTGGCTGAACATCCTGATGCGTCTCAGGCCAGGGGTCGGTCTCGACCGCGCCGAAGCGGCGGTCAACGCTCGACTGCAGGAGATCTTTGTGGAGCATCTTGGAACAGGCATCAGTGCCGAGACTCGCAAGGACTTGGAGCGAATCAGAATTCCCCTCACACCCCTCAGGCACGGGCTCTCCCGGCTGCGAAAGGCTGCGGAGAGGCCCCTGATGCTGCTCTGGGGGGCCACAGGCCTAGTCCTTTTGGTCGCCTGCGCGAATCTGGGCAGTCTACTGCTAGTGCGCGCAAGCGGGCGGCAGGAGGAATTCTGGCTGAGGATGGCTCTGGGCGCGGGCCAATTCGATCGGATGAAACCGGTGCTTGCCGAGAGCGTGGTCCTCGCGGGGACCGGTGCGGCGACGGGATACGGCCTAGCGTTCTGGTTGGTGCCGTTGATCCAACGCTGGCTCCAGTCTGTCCGGGGTGCAGGCGCTGCGGGGGTGCTGGAGATTCAACCCTCACATCCAGAATTGCTGTTCGCCGCTGCTATAGGAATCGTCACCGTGTTCGCCTGCGGACTCGTTCCCGCCACGCTGGGAGCGAGGGCAGGTTCCGCTAGCGGACTCCGAACCGGACAGGCTGGAGTTTCAGCCGGCAGGCACGAGGTCCGCGCAAGGAGCTTGCTGGTGGGAGCACAGCTTGCGCTGGCGGTTGTTCTGCTGTTCACCGCCGGATTGTTCCTCACGAACCTGAGGGAGTTGCGCGCCACCGACCTCGGTCTTGAAGCGGCCACCGTCATCGGTATCAGGCTGGATCCCCAAGGGGGCGGTTTCTCCAGGGAGTCGCAGCCGGGGATGCGACGGCGGATCCTAGATCGAATCGAGACAGTGCCGGGGGTCCAGTCCGCCGCGTTCACGGGCTCGCTGCCACTGTCGGGCAACGCCGCGATGCGCACGACATCGGTCTCAGGCTACGTGCCTGCGGAGGACGAGGAAATGTCAGTGATTCAGGTCTGGGCATCTCCGGGATACTTCGACACGCTGGGCATCCGTCTCTTGGCGGGTCGGTTTCCGCTTCGCGGCGAAGCCAACGTTGTCGTCGTAAACAATGCATTCGCCGACCGCTTCTTCGCGGGAGACACGGCTCTGGGAGGAATCATCGACGGCGACGACCGTATCGTCGGCATCGT
This sequence comes from Bryobacterales bacterium, assembly GCA_022825595.1. Classification (GTDB taxonomy): domain Bacteria; phylum Acidobacteriota; class Terriglobia; order Bryobacterales; family UBA6623; genus VXMF01. The sequence goes on from JAJDWM010000267.1 coordinate 10,368, forward strand.
TCGCAACGTCCGCCAAGTCGATGTACGGGACGATCCTCCGCCGCTGCTCTACAAATCCACCACGGGCTATGAGGGCTTTCTTCAGACACTGGCGGTTAGGTTGACCGCGCCTAGCGCGGGCATCGTGAGACGCGTCCGGGAGGGTGTCCGCGAGGTCACGCCTGGAATGCCGGTCGATCGAGAATACAGTTCGGTAGAACTTCTCCTGGAGAGGGGCATCGCTCTTGAGCGCATGCTTGCGAGGCTGGTAGCGGCATTCGCGGGAGTCGCTCTTCTACTGTGCGCCGTCGGATTGTTCGGCGTCTGCAGCGAGATCGTCCGCAATCGGACCAGGGAGATAGGCCTGCGCTTGGCTCTCGGTGCGACGCGGGGGCACGTCCAAGCTCTGGTCGTCCGCCGAGCCGCCATTCTGCTTTCCCTGGGCACGGCTGTGGGTACCGCCGGTGCCGTTGCCGCCGGCAGGCTGATCGCTGGTGTGCTCTTCGAGGTACGTCCGTTCGACTGGAGTGTCCTTGCTTGGGCCCTATCCGCGCTCGCGGTTTGCGCGTGCTTGGCCGCGACCCTGCCAGCGCTGCGCGCCGGGCAACTGAGCCCCTCTGAGGCATTGCGGCACCGCTGAGAAGATGTGGGCCTGCGAGGTCCAGTCCCCTTCTCTGCGCGCTTCCGCCTCGACGCCGCAATGACGCATTCTTCCTGCACGTCCGAGACTCCGGTGATGCGGTCTCCAAGTGTGCAGCAGGTCGGATTCCGCCCGAGAGGCAAGGGCTGATCCGCTGCCATGTCGAAGAGGCGCTGACATCCGAAGATTCATGGCGGACGTCATTCTCGAGCTTCTGTGGCATAAGGGGCAACGTGACCCTCCGAACGTTGCTGACAGGCGATCGAAGGCCCCATCTGTGAGCGTCACCTGGCTAATGCCCCCAACCGCTGTACGACCTGCAGGAATCGGCGCGTGCGCCCGCGTTGACTTGGCCGTGTCCGCTGCACGGCCAAGTTGAGCTGACGATGCCCCGTAGCCTCAGATCGGGTGTAGCCTGCCCAGCCGGCTCTTTGTGACGCGCCAGGAAAAACTGTTTGTCGGCCGCCCGCTGTCACAGGAGCACAGTTCCGGTCATGGGTGGATTCGAGGACGACCCGATCCGGCGGCCCGCTGTTCGCCGGATAGCAGAGTCTGCTCATGAGAAGCAAGCGCAAGCGCGTCGAAGCACCCGACCGTGACCGAGTTGTACGCGTGGCATAGCGATTCCGGGCCATTGATAGTGGATTGGGAGCATGGCCTCGCCTGGGTTAACAGCCTGTCGGCTGGGTCTCGGCCCGCTACTGCTGACTAACTAGGCGTGTCGCGGGCGGGTGCCTGCGAGCGTCCCTTCCAGGGCTTGGCGACAGCGGACCCGGGCGCAAGCCCGCCGCCCCGAGCGCAGACTGAATTGCACCCCGTCTTGACGCCATCCGGCAGCGCGTAAACCGAATGCGTCTCTATCCTTAAACGAATGCCATTCCTCGCTCCCGTCGGCGACCTCGCGCATGGTCGGCACCACGGCGGCCTGCGTCAGCTGCACCCGAGCCTTCGCCTTCCTCGACGACCTGGCCAGCTTGCGCATCTCTCGCAAGCATGTCGAGCGCGGCGGCGCGGATCGCTCCGCAGAGTCTTCGCCACGGCACGGCGGGCCGCCCCCGCCTTGGACGTCGGCATCGACGGCGCCAGCCTGCCGCCGCGCAGGAGCGAGGCCGCCGCCAACCGCGACGCCGACTGCGAGCTGTGAAGTTCGTCGGCCTATTTCACGCCGAAGAGCCTCTCCGGACGGTGTCGCGCAAGATGCCGGCGGGCCCGGCGCCATGATCAGAGCGCGGATGGACGAGCGCTGAGACGAACTACACGGAGGCCAGTTCGAGGTGGTTCCTGCGGCCCTGCGCCTTTCGGCGCACGCGAGGAGGTCCGCAAGTGTGTCCGATTCATGGAGCGGAATCGTGACCGGATGTGTTACGCAGAGTTCCGTGCCGCCGGACTGTGTGTCGGCCCGGAGATGGTCGACTAATGCACCCGCGAATGACTCCCGTAGCAGCCGCAGAGTTCGATGCTCCATCCGCAATGGCGTGGCAACTGACCCGTTCCCCTATTGAAATGCCTCCGGAAAGCTGGTTGGCTTCCGTCGAGACGGCGTGGCGTGCCGACCGTCACGCCAGTTCCGTCTCGAACCTCTCGACGTTGCGCGTCTGCTTGCTAAACTCCACCGCCACCAGAAGCACCGGCATGCCTAGGTGCCGGTACTTGCCCGCGTAGCTCCGCTCCCTCATCTGCGCCATCGCCGACCCTGTGCCCGCCCGCTCCACCGCCTTGAACTCGAACACGTAGACTCGGCCTCCCGCACGCACGGCCAGGTCCGCCCGCCCCCGGCTCCCGCTGTCCTCCGCCCTCACGTCATCCCCGAGTGGTGTGGCCACGAGTTAGTGGACCGTTGGGTGTGCGGCGGACCCGCGCCTGCCGCCCTCCCAGGTCGGCCCGGAACTGCTGGCGACGCAGTAGTCGTACCGGTCAGCGTTGATCGCTCCTCCCGAATCAGATCCAGGGTCTCGTCAGTCGGCGCCATCGCGACTCGCGGTCGCCACCTCAGCGCAACGCGCCGTTCCCCCGCGAAGTGACGGGTGGCAGGCGGCAGGTTTCTCTGGGGTGACCTACAGTTTGAGCGTTCGCTCCTAGCGCGGGGAGGTCTGCGCCGCCTCGGTGAGCGGACGGGGAGCGGGTGCGGCGGCCGGACGGTACAGGCCCGCACCCTCCAGCAGGCCCTCGAGCCGCGCCATGC
>JAJDWM010000475.1 GCA_022825595.1 Bryobacterales bacterium
CTCCAACCCCATGAACGTGTACGCGAAGTTGTTCTCCTTGTAGTTGTACTGGGGCGGGAAGTAATACGCCTCAGGCTTTCCCCGCCGCCCGACGCGTTTCGCCGCCGCTTCGTCCTGGTGCATGTGGTGCGGGATCGGTCCTAGATTGTCGAAGAACTTGCAGAGCACGTTCCACCCGCCGTGCTGGCGCATCACCTCCTTGCCGAGAATCTCATCACCGAGATCTTCCACAGCGCGCTTCAGGAGTATCTTGGCCGGCGAGTCTCCGCCGTTGGGAATGACTACGTAGCTCAAGCCCTCGTCGTCGGGCGTTCCGGGGCCGTTGTCGGCGTTGGTGGTGGACGAGAACCAGCGTTCATCGATGCCCCCCCTGTGAGCCCCAAGCGCGTATATGTCCCCCGGGTGCAGCTTCAACCTGCCACCCGGCATCAGGAACGATCGTGGCACCCAGCACGGGGCGAGGCGAAGGACACCCTCACCAGCCGCCAAAGCCGTTTTCAGAAGGTCCGTGGTTTGCGACATTTGGCCCATGATATCGGACATGCGGGGATTCCCACGACTCTTTCGCGCGGGCGAGGGCCCGGCCCGACCCGTGCCGGGCAGATCGGCTAGGATGAGTTCTCCGAGGAATCTTGCCCTGGTGGGCGGGTAAGCCGCTCGGCGGCCCCGGCCCTTCGCGGCGCAGCGGGCGAACGTGGCGGAATTGGCAGACGCGCTAGATTTAGGTTCTAGTGGGGCAACCCGTGGGAGTTCGAGTCTCCCCGTTCGCACCAATGCGTCGCGAAAGGCCGCCCTTCTAAGTCGGCGCGAATCCTGACGCTCAGGACCGTTCGCTACTCGCCGATAGCATGCAGGGCCACTGTCCGCCTGTGCGGGCGCCTCCTGTGCTCGAACAGGTAGATGCCCTGCCAAACACCAAGCGCCGGCCGGCCCCCAAGCACCGGGATCGCGAGGTGAGTCTGCGTGAGCGCGGAGCGGATGTGTGCCGGCATGTCATCGGGGCCCTCCGACGTGTGCCGGTAGAGCCGCCTGTCTTCAGGCACTAGGCGTGCGAAGAACCGCTCGAGGTCAGTCTGCACGTCCGGGTCGGCATTCTCCTGGATAGTGAGCGACGCGGACGTGTGGCGGATATACACGGTCAGCATCCCCGTCTCGATGGTCAGGCCGGATACCCATCCAACGATCTGGCTGGTGATCTCGGTCAGGCCCTTCCCGTAGGTGGCGACTGTCAGGGTTCGGACAAACTGTTGCATTCTTCTGCGCTGCGGTTGACCGCTGAACCCGCCGGGCCACGAGCGGCCACCGGTCCCGTCGCGGCTGTCGGCGCCGGCCGGTCTAGTCGGGCCACGGCGTGCGAGCGATACGATAGCAGGCCGGACAGGCTCCGGCATGCCTATGTGCCAGCATCCCTAGGATCCGATCAAGTTCGTCGCGGTCCCGACACCGGTTCGCAAGTGCGCTGCGAACTGCTGGCGCAACTGCCCCAGCCTCCCGCCGGTCTCCCCGGACTCGGTCTACCGGACAGCGCGCGCGCACCGGAAGCCGATGTTCGGGCTGCGCTCCGCCGGGCGGGCAAAGCTGCGGTGCCCGCACGTCAAGAACTTAGGAACATCGGACCAAGACCCTCCGCGTAGTACCTTGTATCGGCCCGTGGCCGCACCGGGGGGAGTGCGAGAAGGTGAGCCAGCGTAGTAGTCCTTCGCGTAGAAGTCAGCGATCCATTCCCACGCGTTTCCTGCCATGTCGCACAGCCCGTATCCGTTGCGCTCTAAGCTGCAAACAGGCACGGGCCCGTTGACCGAGTCATAGTGCGCCAACTTCCGGTCGATCTCGGCGTCGCCCCAAGGGTACTTGCGGGCCGGAAGGCCGCCGCGGCATGCCTTCTCCCACTCCGCCTCGGTCGGTAGGCGCATTCCCCGCCATGCGCAGTAGTCACGTGCGTCTTGCCACGTCACGTTCGCGACCGGTTCGTCCAAGCGATCTCTTGGCGGCTGCGATCCACGCCAGTAGAAAGGAGGGCTTACTTCCCCGCCGGACCTCTCAACGTACTCGGCGTACTGGCGATTGGTCACCTCGTGGACGTCGATCTCGAAATCCGGCAACCAGACCGCGTGGACGGGTCGGTCGTCGCGCAAGGTGTGGGGAACCCACTTGAGCCCGTCATCCGGCAGGGTGTAGGACCGGCCCATCTCGAACGTCCCTTCCGGGATGAGCGCCACCTGACCTGATTGGGCCGCCAAGCAGGTGGCTGTCGCGATGGCAAGGACCGCAGCCCTAGCCATACAAGGAGCTAATCTCGTCGGTCGGGATCCAGCCCGGGGCCCCCAGCTCGTCGACATACGCGTACGTCCGCCTGGACGGCGTGTCGTGGATCTTCTTGGACCAGTCGATGCCAAGCGCAGAATAGATCGTCGAAACCACATTCTCGATTCGTGGCTGCTCTTTCCGGTGCCATCCGGTCCGGACGCACTGCGCTCCGTCCTTGTCCGTCTCCCCGAGAATGACGCCGGGACGCACGCCGGCCCCAGCGAACAGCGCGGGGAAGACCTTGTTGTAGTGGTCTCGGCCCTCAAGGTTGTTCAGTGCGCCGGGCGTGCGACCGAATTCGCTCATCGCGACGACTAGGGTGTCATCGAGCACGCTCCGGGAGGGATCTTCCGCCGATGGCGTGCTGGCGAGGTCCGCCACTAGTGCTGAGAAAGCGCGATCGAACTCCCCACAGAGCTTGTAGTGGTTGGTGTCCTTCGAAGCGTCCCAAATGTACTTGTGGTGGTCCCAGCCGGGGTGGCAGATGTGCACGTAGCGCGTGCCGGCGTCCGCCGCGAGAACGTTGCGAGCCAGAATGCAGGAAGTGGCAACGTCCGTCTCCCCGTAGCGCTCCCGGTCTTGGCCGTCGATGCTGAAGGCCCGCGCCCAGCGATCGTCCGAGACCAGTCGGTGGGCCGCATCGTAGAAGCTCTCGTAGCTTGCCATGCGACGCTCGAATCCGTCGAGACGGTCGCGTTGCGCGTTGCGCAGCTTCTCAAGCAGGCGCCAGCGCTCTTCCACCAACCGGAGCGCTGGCTCGTCCAAGGACACTCCTTGGCCCGCCAACTCCGGATTAATGTCCACCACCGAGAATCGAGGGTCGAGAAAGCCGGTCGAAAGGGCCCCCGGAAACGCCTTCTCGAGGTTGAAGGACATGTACGTGGGGAACGTGTCCGAGTCTCGCCGGCTCGGTTCCAGTTCCATCGCAACCACCGAGCCGATTGCAGGTATTTCGCTGGCGAAGGCCAAGTTCAGCGGCCGGCCTGTTTGCACGTAGGTCTGACCGCGGAAGTGGACCTCCTCGTGACTCAGAAGCGTCCGAAGGATTGCGAATTGGTCGATCTGCCGCCTGAATCGCGGGAACAGCTTCTCCGAAAGGTACAAGCCCTTGTGGTGCTCCGTCACCCGCAGGTCCGCAGGTGTGCCGGCATTCTCCTTGAAGTCCCACGACTCCAGATGGCTTATGGCACCGTTGATCTCGTAGAAGAGCACGTTTCTGGCCGTTCCGCGGGGCGTCACCCTCGGGGCGGCGGAAATGCGCCGCGGCAACAATCCATCGACTGCGGCCGACGCCAGCCCGACTCCCCCAATGCGCAGGGCATCCCGGCGCGTGCCAAACGCTTCCGCAATAGTCCTCATGTGCCTCCTCCCAGTTTCGTCAGCCGGTTCAGTGGTTGAAGAAGAACTCCACGTTGTTGATCAGGGCCCACTGCAGATTCTCCGCACCTCGGACACGGTCACGCGAGAGCTCCTCGAGCGCGACCGACATCTCCGCCGACGAGGGCGATCGGGCAAGTGTCGCCAAGAAGATCTCGCCGACGACCTTGTCGTCGTCCTCGTAGCTGGCCAGCAGCCTTTGCACCAAGCTGTCCTTCTCAGCCTTGACGCGCTCGCTCACTACTGGGGACTCCATCAGCGCCAGCGGCTGCCGAACCGAACCGTTCCAAGGCTTCGGCGGGTTTCTGCGCGTTGATTGTCCGAAGGTCCGCAGCAGGTACTTCAGGTCTGGGGCTCCTTGCGGCTCGCTCAGCTTCATTGCCATGCCGACCGTATCACCGCCAAAGCGGAACCGGCCCGGCCGGCTGGTCGCCACTGCGATGGCGTCATGGAGCTCCTCTGCTGTCAGCATCCGCACGAACTTGCGCGCATAAAGCCGACGGTAGGAAGGATGCCATTCCCCGGGATAGCTCGCGGAGAGCTGGTAGGCGCTGGAGTTGCAGATACTGCGCATCAGGTGCTTCAGGCTGTGCCCGGACTGGCGGAAGTCCGCAGCGAGGTCATCAAGCAGTCTCGGATGCGTCGGCTGAAGCTGCCACCCATCGGGGACGATGTCCGGGTCTTGGCGTGCCAAGTCGAATTCGTCGTACGGCTCTACGATGCCGTAGCCCATTAGCTGCTTCCAAAACAGGTTCGCAGTGGCCTTGGCGAACTGCGGATGGGCTGTCAGCATGCGCGCCAACCCGTCCCGAGCGTTCTCGCCAGAGAGGGGTGCCTCGTCAGTCAGCAGGAATTTCGGCGACGCGTCGCCGCCCCACCGGGCGATCCTGAGCATGCTCGGTCCGAGGGTGTCGTAACCCGGCGCAAGGTCGTCAATCAGGAACTCGTTGGCCTTGACATCGCCGTCCTCCCAGTACATGAGGTAGCGAGTGTTGCCCAAGAATGCTGCTTGGCGGTGAAAGTCGTTCCTGGTGCGCCCCGCCAAGTAGACGTTGACCTCCTCAAGGTGGCTAGCGCCGTCGTGGCAGGAGATGCAAGACAGATTGATCCCCAGGAACACCTTGCCGTATAGGATCGTCAGCTCATCGTGCGTATCGAGCTGATGGACCATTCCCCAGTCATGGCCGTCGTCAGGCTGCGCCTTTCCCTGGACGTGCTCACGGGCGATCACGTTGGCGGCAGCCAACACATTGCTGCTCTTGCCAGCGGAGGCGATCATGGCCCGCACCCATTCGTCGTATGGCCGATCGGATCTCAGGTTCTCCTTGAGCCAGTAGTGGAAGAGTTCCCTGCCCCGGCCCATCTTTCCGTTCGCCCGGAACAAGTCCATGTAGAAGTAGGCCCACTTCTCACTGAACTCCTCGCGCTCCAGAAGCCTGTCTATGGTTGTGGCGCGCTTGTTGGGATTCGCGTCCGCGAGAAAGCTCCTGATCTCCCCGGGCGTCGGTATGCGGCCGATCAGGTCAAGGTAGACGCGGCGGAGGAACTCACCGTCGTCCGCCGGCGGGGCGTGGGGGATGCCAACTCTCTCGATCTCCCCGAAGATGTGGTCGTCTACAAAGTTGCGGCGGACAACGGCTTCCGTCCGGTTGGCGGGAATGCGGCGGGCAACCTTGTCGGTGACCGCAGCACCGTGGTCGGATGGATTTCGCGGGGCGGTCAGCGATGCATGCGCCGCCCGGAATTGCTCCGGCGTCAGGGCTTCCTCGTTCAACCCTTCCCTGTCGACGGGCTGCTGCGCCGCAGCCGCCGCCACGATCGCCACCGCTGCCAGACCAAGTCCAAGAATGCTCATCAAGCCCGCTCCCGGCCACATTATTCCACATGCCCGGCAAGGACAGACCCGAAACCCGTGGCCCAAACCAGCCCATGGCCACGTTTGAACCGCACTGAACACCCTAGCGTCGGCTGCGCAGGTCGGCAACCCTCCGAACGGCCTTTCGCGACCCCGTGCGGGCGTGACGCCACCCGAGGCCCGCCGACCTCCAGGGTTCGGGCGTGCCCGGAATGTCACGCCGCCCCACAGCTTGGCATGGTAATACCGAATGAGGGTCTGCTTGTGCCCGCTACGGTGTGCGCCCGCCTGCAGCAGCGGCCGACCTCCGAGCAGAGGCTAGAGTCCGTTGTGTCCAAGTCCTGGGTCCGGACCTGACGAGAAGGTGTTGGCTCGTCAGCTTATCGCATGAGCCGAGGCGACCGAATGAAGCAACAGAAGGAAAAGACAACCGACCCGCAAGGGCTCTTCAGGGTGTACCAAGGCTTGCGGCGCTTGGAGCGCGACCTGGCGGAGGTGCTGGCCGTGGTGTACGAGCCAGCCTCGATCAGTCTCGCTCATCAGCTGCTGAAGCTGGCCGGAACGCCAATGCGGGAAGCCAAACACGTCGGCAACGCGGAGAGCACCCTCAATCGAGCCGCAAGCGCTCTAGTCAAGAAGAAGATTCTGCAGAAGCAGCAACATCGATTCGAATGCAATCCTCTCGTTGTGGAGTTGATCGCCCGGCATGCAGCGGGCAAGGGCAGGTTCGAGACATGGGTGAAGATCATCGACAAGTCTGGGTATCGCAACTACACTCGTGGCTCGTCTTATGTGTATTTTTATGATAAGCAGGAAG
>JAJDWM010000297.1 GCA_022825595.1 Bryobacterales bacterium
TTGTGGATCGTCATGCCATGGGGTAGCGGATCCGTGTCCGCAAGCTGGATCTTGGCATCGTACTGCCCGGTCTCGGGATCAAACCGGTAGAACGCGTTGTCGTTCGACTCGGCGCACCACAGCCACTTGCCTTCCCACCCCAGCCCGTGCGGGCGGTCTCCAGCGGTCGGAAAGCTGCGCTCGACGCGAAACGCGTCCGGGTTGATCCTGTAGATTGTCTGGGACGGCGGGACTGCCACCCACAGCCGGCCGTCCCTCCACTCCATGCCGTGGGCTCCGGTGGCGTTGCGGCTGGCAGGCGACGCGACCGGCTGGGGCTCCCTCGGGGGCGGCGCTAGCGGGCTGCGGCGCGGTTGCGTCCACTTGACGACGCCCGACCCCGGAGAGTCGTACGTCGCCAGCGTGCTGCCGTCCTCCGGGTCGATCTTGATGATCTCGCGGCTGTATGTAGACGCCGTCCAGAGCGCCTTCCCGTCAAAGGTGATTCCACTGCCCGCTTTGGTGTCTGTGTCGATACCTCGCAGGACCCGACCGCTCTCGAAGTCCACAAGGTATGCCCGGTTGTCACCCTGATCCAGGATCCAGAGGCCGTCATCCGTCGCCTGGAGGCCATTCGGCTTCGGACCGGGCGAGTCGAACGCGGTCTCGACGGACACGGATCGAACCTCCAAGTTCGCGACGGCCGGAGCCGCTGCGGCAAGAGCCAAGAATTCACGTCGGGTCAAGTGCATGCCAACCTCCGAGCGAGATTGTACCGCCAATCGCCAAGTGCCAAGCGGACGTAGGCGCTGTCGGGTGCAGATTCCCAGAAGAATCGCTGCGCGGATGGCCTCGGGAAGGGGCCGTTAAGGCGGCGGGAGGGCCTAGTACAAGCTTTCCTTGAGAGGGACGTAGTTCGAAGGGTCCGACGGTCGGAAGCGTCCCTCGTCCACGTCGGCCAAACTCCGCTGCTCATCAGGCAGGTCGGCGAACATCACTGTCGCCGGGGGGACGGGATCGAGTGGCAGCATCGCTTTGAGGGATGCCTTGACCGCAGCGTGCTCCGACGCGTCCGCCAAGTTGTTCCATTCCATCGGGTCCGCAGCATGGTCGTAGAGTTCCTCGCCGTCTCGGTGCATGGAGTACCGCCAGCGCTCGGTGCGCACGGTGGCCTGCTCCGGACCGAGGCTGGTGATGGCTGGCTTGTCCCATTCAGCGTCGGGGTCGGACAGCAGATTTCGTAGGCTGCGCCCCTCCAACTCCAGACGCGGAGGAAGGCCCGCTAAATCTAGCAGGGTGGGGTACAGGTCTAGCAGTTCCACCGTGCGCCCGCTTTTGCGGCCACGCGCGGCGACCCCTGGCCCCGCAAGGATCATCACGACCCTGGCCGACCGCTCCCAGAGGGTGAACTTCCGCCACTGTCGCTTCTCGCCCAACTGCCAGCCATGGTCACTCCACAGCACCACAACAGTGTTGCCTGCGTTCGGCCCGCTCTCGAGTGCGTCCAAGAGGCGGCCGATATTCGAGTCCGCATAGTTGATGCAGGCCAGATAGCCCGCGACGGCCTTGCGCCACTGCCCGTGCTTGGTCACGTTCTCGTGGTCGCGGAAGCTTCTCAGGGCAGACTTCGGTACGTCGTCGGTGTCTCCCTCAAGGGTGGGCGGCAGCTCCGTCCGGGATGCAGGGAACTTGTCAAAGTGCTCTTGCGGGGCGTACCAGGGCAAGTGCGGGCGATAGAAGCCCACCGCGAGGAAGAACGGCCGTGAGTGCTCTTCAAGCAGGTAGGCCTCGGCCCACGCCGCGAGCCGAGTGTCGGCCGTGTCCGCGACCTTGGCCGACAGGCCGCCCCAGTCAAAATGGGCGGTCCGGGGAATCCCGTTTACGGGTGTCCCGGGCGGGTGCAGGAAGCCCTTGAACTGGTAGTACGCCTCCCACGACGCGGCCTCGTTTTGGGGGCCGTGGAACGTCTTTCCCCCTCCGAGCACCTCGTAGCCGTGCAGCATGAAATGCTGCGGAAGGGTCACGGCGTCGGGCACTGCCCGGCGCCAGGCGTGGCCGTTGCCGTAGACACCCGTGGTGGATGGCCTCAGGCCGGTCATGAGGCTGGTCCGCGAGGGGTTGCAGGACGGCGCTTGGCAGTACGCTCGGGTGAAAGTGACGCCGCGTGCCGCCAGCCGGTCCATATTGGGCGTCAACGCCTGCGGATGCCCCCCCAATGGCCCGATCCAGTCGTTGAGGTCGTCCACGCCAATGAAGAGTACATTCGGCCCGCTTGCGCGGGCGGCTTGCGCCTGTGCCGGCGGTGCCCCGAACAGCAGCAGGACGGCGCTCGCAAACGCGAGGAGAAGGGATCCGGATTGCCCGCAAAGGGCGCGGGGGGCGAGGCGTCCGCGCATGGCGACTGCCCATCATAGCCGCACGGTCCGGAGGATCGGTGGAACTCGCGTCGGGCTATCCTGTTGGCGAGCCCACCCACAGGTCCGCCCCTTGGAATGAGCCCGCACCCGAGCCCGCCCGGCGCAGCGCAGACGGAGCGTCGGCAACCGAGTGGCACAGCCGAAAGCAGTCAGCCGCTGGCGTCGGGCCTGCGCCGCTGGCTGTATGTCGGGCTCGCGGGTATCTTCGTCGGGCTGGGCATGCTGGGGGTCGCGCTCCCGGGCCTCCCGACCACGCCATTCCTGCTGGTGGCGAGCTACCTTCTGCTGCGGTCTTCGCCCACGCTGCACCGGCGGCTGCTCAACTCAAAGACCTTCGGCCCGACACTGCGGGACTGGGACAAGCACCGCGGGCTGCGTCGCCGCACGAAGCGCGTGGCCATCATCGCCTGCGGCATTATGGTCGCGATCTCGGTTGCGACGGGAGCGCTGCCATGGCCAGGGCGCCTCTTGGTGGCCGCGGCGGGCGCGTATGGGATCTGGTTCGTGTCGCGCCTGCCGGTCGTCCCCGATAAGGCCCCGGACCGCCCGCCCCTGCCGTGAGCGCGGCAGCCGAGGTCTCTTCCCCCGCGGGCGGGCGCCAAGTCATCAGGTGGTCCTGCCAACGTTTCGCGGGCGCCGCGCGCGACGCGCCTCCTACTAGATCCAATACGCCGGCTGTGGCACACTCGTTGGGAGGTTCCACCCTTGCCGGAAGCCACCTTGGCATTGGCGTGGCCTGTACCGGAGAAGACCAGAGAATGCCCACCCAGCCAGTACCCTACAACCGCATGTCTCGCATACTGGCCCGCCTCGACTTCTCGTGGGGGGCGAGCGGCAGCAAGCTCGGCTACATAGCGAAGAAGGGGCTCTGGATGTCCCGATTCCGGCCGGGCGGTCCCCACGCCCTGTGGATCGCGGGTCATCTCAGCTTCTACGAGGGCGCAGCCAGAAAGCTGTACGAGGGACTGGACAGCAACCCGTTGGAGGACTGGAAGGGCCTGTTTGGAAACGGTAGCCCGTGCCTCGACGACGCGGCGGCCTATCCCGATCCAGCGAGCGTGCTCGAGACCCTGAAGAGCGGGCGGTCTATGACCCGATCCGCGATTGCTTCGCTGAGCGAACTCGACCTCGACCGTCGCGTGCTGAACGAGCGGTTGGCGATCCAGGACCTACAGTCCCAGATCGAGTTCCTGATCTGGCACGATGCCCATCACGGGGCGCAACTGGGCGCCATCGTCAGCGAATACAAGGACTCGCTGACCAACTAGCACCCGGCACGGGGCTGATGCCCGTGCATCGCCCGCCGATCGAGGGCGCACGGTCCACATCGGCCACGGGGCGCAAACAATGGCGCTTGGAGCCGAAGCGGCATGTGGCGTTCAGGCTTTACCATGGCGCGAGTCGATTTGCCATATATTCGTAATGCATTCGCATGCGGATTCTGCCTCGGCACGTGTTAAGGGCAGACAGCGGTCGAAACCGTCGGCCATCGTTGCGACAGCCCGGTTGAGATGCCAGAGCCCGCCGCCACTCTTCCGCGAGGATCATTCTAGGGATGTCGAATCGCGGAGGTCATGGCCCCATGTGGCGGCTGATCGGTGGCGGCGCACGATCGGTTTCCGAATCTCCGGGCAACAGCTCCGATGCCGGTCGAAGTGCGGCCTTGGCCAGATCGGGGCTTGCCGGGCATGCATGGATCAGGTCCGGATTCTTGTGCACTACGGCCTAGGACGGGCAGGATCCGCCGATCTCGTGGGCGTCCTGCGGCCAGTCGCGAGCGCTCGCCAACGCCAATGCACGGTCGCTATGAGCCCCGTTGCGATGGCAGTTCGGATACGACTCCGAGGTGCGGATTGGCCGTTCCTGGCCCACGCTCTGCCCTCCGCGCGTCCGCAATCGCAGCGCGGTGCGGTGACAAGTGTCTTGCGGCAGTGAACTCCTCGACGGCAGCCAAATGTTCGCCAAGCAGGGAGTGCGCCGTTCCGTATGCCGTCCGTGCCTTGAAGAATCCCGGCGACCTCCGGTTGAACGCCCAGAGATGGGCGACCGCGTCGCGGAGATCATCGCTCTCGATGAGCCCCAATCCTAGGTCGAGGCGCGTCTCGTCAGAATGCGGGCCCACCCGCAAGGCCACGCGGAACGCCGCAACGGCGCATCGATGCTCCCCTCGCCGTGCGAAGTGCGAACCGAGGGCGTTGGGGACCTCAACCGCGGCCATGGACGCACGTACGGCGACTGGTGGCTCGCAGCCCGACTCAATTTGCCACAGCCACCTACTCCCACACCAGATGGCCAGTCCAACTACCGGCCCGGGCAGTTTGACGGGGATCATGCGACAGTCTCCGCAGTCTTGCAGTCCCATCGCAGGCAGGCCTCCGATCTTGGGTGTAGGCTTGCCGCTAACCGCCCCAAGTGCTTCCTTCTCGTGATATGCTACCCGCGGCAGCCGAAGCTCCCACCCCAGATCGGAGATGCTAATTCCCCAAGATCCGCTCCTGCCTCACGCAGCGAGTCAAGGGTCGCGCCGCGTTGCAGCGCGGGCTGGCATTCGGCACCACCACTCAGAAGGAGCAATAGGCCAATGGCTCTAACTTCACTGTCCTCAGCGCGGCTCCGCGCTATTCAAGTCACGTGTGTAGCGCTCGGAATCCTGTGCTTGAGCGGATCGCTCCCGCTCCAGGCCCAGACATCCTCCGCAGCCATCACAGGCACCATTCGAGACGAGACAGGGGCGGTCATACCCGCCGCCGACCTCGAGCTGACCAACATTGAGACCGGCATCACGTTGCGATCGGCCTCAAACTCGGTCGGGAACTACAACTTCCTGAACATCTTGCCCGGCAGCTACACCTTGGGCGCCACCAAGGATGGGTTCCGTACGGCCGCCGTCGAGCCGTTTACGCTGCAGGTGAACCAGACCGCGACGTTTGACATTGTTCTTGAGGTCGGGGCGGTAACCGAAACCTTCACCGTTGAGGCTCTGGGCGCGCAGATCCAGAGCCAGACTTCGGAGATCGGAAACGTCGTCGCTGAACGGCAAGTCGTCGACCTGCCGCTCAATGGGCGCAACTTCACCCAGCTGCTTTCGCTGAGCGCCGGCGTTGCCGCGGTCAACGTGTCCCAGAGCCGGGGCGGTTTCACAACCGCTGCTGTGGGCGAGTTCACCTACCCGTCCATCAACGGCCAGACGAATCGCTCCAACTTCTTCACGCTCGACGGCATCTACAACACGGGAGTCATCCTCAACACTCCCCAGATCGAGCCGATCATCGACACGATCCTCGAATTCAAGGTCCAGTCCCACAACGACCACGCCGAATTCGGCCAAGGCACGGGGGGTATCGTCAACGTCGTGACCAAGTCGGGCACGAACGAACTGCACGGCAGCGCCTGGTGGTACCTGCGCAACGACAATCTCGACGCGCGCAACTTCTTCCAGCCAAACGTCACGCCGTTCACCCAGAACCAGTTCGGTGTGGCAGGCGGCGGCCCGGTAGTCAGAAACAAGGTGTTCTTCTTCGGGTCGTACCAAGGGTTTAGGTACCGCCGGTCGGGCGAGTCTTTCCTGAAAGTGCCGACAGCTGCAAATCTCACTGGAGACCTGTCCGACGTTGGCAGTGAGATCTTCGATCCTTGGTCCACCACGGTCGACCCCAACAATCCGGACACCTTCCTCCGCCAGCCGTTCGCGAACCAGCAGATACCGCAAGCGATGATCGACCAGGGCATGGTCGCCTATGCCCAGACGCTGTTGCCGAAGCCATCTGTGGTCGGACCGGGCGGAACGAACGCACCGAACACCGACCCAACAAAGAGAGACCAAGAAGAGTTCAGCTTGCGGGGCGACTACAACATGAGCGAGACAGACACGTTCTGGTTCCGGTGGAGTGAAGCCCGCCTGAACTCCGACGCAGCTGCGGGCCTGCCGTCGTTGGCCAGCCTGTCCGAGGTCTACTCCAAGAATATCGGCGCAAGCTGGGTCCACACCTTTGGGCCGACCAGCGTCCTGCAGTTGCAGTTCGGGCGCATCTTCGGCACGTCGCCGTCCACCACCCGCTACCGCGAGGAGTTCGTGAGCGACAACTCCGCGTTCGCGAATCAAGTGGGCTTTGCGAATCGATTCTGCTGCAACTACCGAGCACTGGGGCTGGGCACCGTCTTCGTTCCGGGGCTCAACGCTGACGGCTGGTGGGGGGGCAATGAAGCCGCCTCGTCCAACGACCTGACCCAAGTCTGGCAGTACAAGGGCAGCTACTCCAAGATCGTGGGGAACCACACTCTGAAGTTCGGTGCCGAGCTCAACAGCGTCCCCAACTTCTTGGGAGCGCCGCAGAACGCGAGCTCGACCTATAGGGCCTTCCAGACGGGCAATCCCCAAGTGTCCGGCACCGGGAGCGCCCTTGCGTCATTCCTTCTCGACGTGCCCGACGCGGCGGGCTTCCGCAATCGCGCGACTACGCACCGCTGGGGAGGCGTAGCCGGGTTCTACCTGCAGGACAGCTGGAAGGCAACGCCCAACCTGACGATCAACTTCGGCCTCCGGTACGACCGGACCTTCGTCCCGCCCCTCGGCCGGGATGACGATCCGGGCGGCAACATCTACGCAGGTTCCTACGACTTCGAGCGCGAGAATTCCTACCTCGTCCAGAAGCTCCCGGGCTCCTGCGAACAGGTCGGCGGCGCCCCGTGCATCCCGACTCCGGACGGATCGCTGCCACAGCACGCCAAGGTAGAGCCGCGCGGGAAGATCTACCACGACTACACGGACAACTGGCAACCGCGCCTGGGCCTCGCCTACCGCCTCGGGCAGAAGACGGCCCTGCGGAGTTCGTTCGGCATGTTCTTCGACAGCTGGTCGGCCGTTGTGCAGCTCGCCCAGAACTACTCGGCAACCTGGCCGGGCGTAGGCGAGATACTTGCGAACAATCTCAACAATCCCACTGCTGCCCAGCCCACGCCTACCGCATCGGGCAAGGACCCGATAGAGGGCGTGGGGTTCCCGGCGCCAACGCCGTTCAACCAGGTGCAGTGGTTCATGGATCCGCACTACCAGAACGGCTACTCGG
>JAJDWM010000270.1 GCA_022825595.1 Bryobacterales bacterium
CAATGCCAGGAGGCTGTTCAACCTGTGAGGCTCAACCGACGCGAGATCCTGGCGCTGCTGGCCGCCTTTGGATGCGCTCCGTCTCGGCCGGGTGAAGATGCGGCCGGTGGGGCCGTGGTCGAGCGCTCCGGCGGGTTCCGGCTTGCCGTCTGCAATGAGACATTTCAGGGATGGAGCGTCGCCGACGGATTCCGTGGCGCTCTCCAGACGGGCTACACCGGCGTTGAGATCGCCCCGTTCACGCTCTCCGAGGATCCGGCCTCGGTATCCGCCTCGGAGCGCAAGGAGTACCGGGACATCATGGAGTCGGAGGGGCTGGGCTACGTTGGCCTCCACAGCCTACTGACGGCTCCGAGAGGCGCCCTCCACGTCACGACACCTGACGAGGGGCTGCGCAACCGCAGCTGGGACTACTTCCGCAGGCTAGTCGACCTGTGCGCTGACTTGGGCGATGGCGGGATGATGATCTTCGGCTCCGGGCGCCAGCGGCGCGCGGTTGACGGCTCGTCAGTCGAGGACGCGACGCGGAGGCTCCGCGATGGCTTGGCGGGGATCGCCGACCACTGCTCGGAACGGGGAGTCATGGTGCTCCCGGAGACTCTGGCCCCGCACCTTTGCGATGTCCTGACCTCAATGGAGCAGACAGTGGCGATGGTGCGCGAGATCGGGCACCCCGCCGTGCAGACCATGTTCGACACGCACAACGCGGTCGCCGAAGACCTCCCGCATGATCAGCTCATCAAGCAGCATGCCGAGTTGATCCACCATGTCCACATCAACGAGATGGACGGCCGGCACCCTGGAACCGGCTCATACGACTTCTCGATTCCGATGCAGGCGCTCAAGGACATCGGCTACACCGGCTGGCTTTCGCTCGAGGTGTTCAAGTTCGAGCCGAGCGGCGAGGAAATCGCCCGGTCATCAAGCCGGTACCTGCGCGATGTCGAGGCCGCCCTGCGCCCCAGCTGACTTCGCGCCGGTCCCTTTGCCCAAAGGATCGCGGTCGCGAATTCGAATAGCCCGTTGGGGCATCGTGCGGGCGTGCCGCGAGAGGGCGACCGTTCACCCCCTATTCGAGTGAGAGGGCCTTGTCAAAGAACGCCTTCATGGCCGGATACGTCAGTAGTTGCTGACTGCGGAACACTCCGTGACCCTCCGCGTCGAAGATCATGTACCGGACTTCTTCGGCGCCGGCGTCCCGAAGGGCTTGCGCAAACCGGTCAGACTGCTGAATCGGGACAGTCCGATCGGCAGTGCCGTGAATGAGCAGGAAGGGAGGAGCGCCCTCGCGGGCGTAAGTGATCGGCGACGCCTGTTCGGCCCGGTTCGCGAGTGCTTCCGGCGGTCCCGCCAGGAACGTGTTGCCCAAGCGCTGGGGCAGCCTGCCCTCCGCTCCCCAGTTCAGGAAGTCCGTGGGCGTCGCCGACGCGCACACCGCTTGCACGAGACTCGAATGGCCTTGATTGGGCCCGCTGCCTTCCAAGCCATCCTCCGCGCTGACAAGCCCGAGCAAAGACACGAGGTGGGCGCCCGCCGAGTTCCCATAAGCGCCGATTCTCTGGGGATCGACTCGGAGGTCCGACGCATTCGAGCGCAGCCATCGCACCGCCGCCTTTACGTCTTCGATCTGCGCCGGCCAAGGGGCCTCGCCAGAGAGGCGGTAGTTGACCGAGATCGCCACGTATCCCCTGCTGGCGTACTCGGCCGGAATCCGCGACCATTGTCCGCCCTGCTTGTCGCCGCTTCGCCAACCCCCTCCGTGAACCACGACAATTGCGGGACGAAGGCTGCCATCCGCTTGCGGCGGCATGTACAGATCGAGTTTCTGGGCCTCGCTGCGCTCGTCGTACGCAATATCCGGGCTGACTTGGACGCCCTCTGGCAGTTGTCCGATTCCGGAGTCGGTACCGGGCCTCTGCGGCTGCGCGAATACCGAGATTGCCGCCATCAATGTGACGAGAATTATTCGCATGGTCTTCCGCCCTTCAGTTGGGATTTGCCTGCCGCATCGGCTCGACCTCCACGGCAGTCGTCCACGACGCGTCCAGGGGCTTGGGCTGGACGCGAACATGGCGTTGGAGGAAGTCATGGGCGTCTTCGTTCGCCTGGCGGGCATTCCCCGGGTCACGCCCCCGTCCCCAGTAGAAACCATGCGGTTCTCCCGCGTAGGTCTTGACGGTAACGGGCTTGCCGAGCGCTTCCATCTCGGGCACAAACAAGCCTAGGTTGAACTTCTTGAGGGCGTGCACGTCCCCGTGCAGGATGAGAGTGGGCGCTGACAGCTTGGAGAGCTTCCCGCGGGTATGCTCCCGGAGTGCGGCCGTGTACAGATCCCGCGGGTCCGCGTTCATCACGTCCCAGCGCCTGTCGCCGGTCGGCTTGCCGTCCTCGCCGAATACGACGTGGTCCTTCGAGAACATGCCCATGTAAATGACCGTCGCCGGCTCGCCGGCCACGATCGCTGCAACGTCGTCGGTCACGCTGGCAACCTCCAGGGCTAGGGTCCCGCCTCCGCTGCCGCCGTAGAGACAGACACTCTCGGAATCAACGTAGGGCAGCTGGCGGACCGCGCGCACCAGATCAAGGGTGTCCCGCACCACCCCTCGGTCTTGCGGGTCATGCCGATGCGCGCGCCGTGTCGCGGTCACGGTGACATACCCCCATGCCAAGAACCGCCCCTGTGTCGGCTTCCTCAAGGAGTTCTGTCGCAGGTTGGCCATCTGGCTCTGGCCGAGCCCCCCGTGCAGGAAGATGACGGCCGGAAACGGACCATCGCCGGGAGGCTTGCGGATTGCCGCGTAGGCCGTTTCGGTGACGGTGAGGTGTCTCACAGGAATCTTGACCCCAGAGACCATCGGGAACGTCACGCTCTCAGCGCCGGCAACGGCCCACAGGCTCACGGAAAGCAACAGCAGTCTCTGAATCACAGCCCCTCCTCGAACGGCCAGCATTGTAACCCGGAGGTGCTCGCGCCAACCCAGGCACGGAGACGCTACAATCGCTTTCGCGGCAATCCGCCCCGAGCGACTTGGAATCGATAACGCGCCGGACCGCCCTGTCCGCCCTGTCCGGGTCCGCACTCTCAGCCGCGCAGCGCCCGGCCCGGCCCCCGAACGTCCTGCTGGTCATCTCCGACCAGTTGCATCACCGGGCGTACGGCGCAGCTGGGAACTGCGTCATCCAGACGCCGAACGTAGATCGCTTGGCCCGCCAAGGCGCGCGGTTCGAGAGCGTGCTATCCCCGACGCCCTTCTGCAGCCCTACGCGAGCCTCATTGATGACTGGCCTCTATCCGCATCAGCACGGGATCATCAGGAACCTCCCGCGGACCAGCGACGGGCTGGCACCGGACTTGCCGACGACCGAACAAGTGCTGCTGGATGCGGGGTACGAAGCGAGACAGTTCGGGAAGTGGCACTTGGGAGAGAAGACACGCGTCCCGGCATACGCCTCGGATCCCGAAGCCAGCTACCGCGAGCACTTCCGCACGATCTCCAAGGGGATGCCGGAGCCCGGTCCCGGTCCCATCAGCCGTGTCGGGAGGCCGATCTTCCCGACTGAGGCCGTGCGGGCGGCGAACGAGAGATACGACGGCAACGGCCCCTCCAACACTTGGATCGGGCGAACCGATGTTCCGCCGGAGCATACGGAGGAAGCTTGGATTGCCGACAGAGCTATCGAGTCCTTGCGGCGAGTGGCGGACCGGCCGTTCTTCCTGACCGTCAGTTTTCCAGCGCCGCACGCGCTGTGGGTGATCAACGAGCCCTACTACGGGCTGCATCCGCGCAAAGACATCCCCCTTCCCACGAACCGGAACTCCGTACAGGAAGAGGACCGAAGGACGGCAGCTTGGCGATTCGGCCAGCTCTTGGGGGAGGAGGGAATGCGCGAGTACCTCGGGGTCTACTACGGCATGGTCGCAATGTTGGACGCCAATCTCGGGCGAATCCTCGGCGAGCTTCAGGCATTGGGCAGAGAGTCCGACACTCTGGTGGTCTTCACCGCCGACCACGGGGACATGCAGGGCGGTCACGGCATGTACGACAAGACCAGTTACTCGATGTACGAGGAGACGACAAGAGTGCCGCTGGTGATGCGCTTCCCCGGCCGCATACCCGAGGGGCAGACTGTCAAGACGCACGCCGGGACATGCGACATCTCGCCGACGATCCTCGACTATCTCGGCCTCCCTATCAGCGATTCCGTGGCTGGAGAGAGCCTCAGGGGCTTCATTGAAGGCCGGGAAGACCTCGATCGCCCGATGTTCGCGGAGCGGGACCGGTCCGCGTGGGGCTCGGAGGGGCCGGCTCACTTCCAGCGGCTGATCCGGACGCATGGTTGGAAGTACAGCTACCACTCGAGAGGCGACTCGCAGCTGTTCGACTTGGCGAACGATCCCGGAGAGACGCAAAACTTGGTGCACGAGAGGTCGGCTCGCAGCGCCAAGCTGAGATTGCACGCGGACCTCGTTCGCTGGATGCTCGAGACGGGCGATCCCCGAACTGCCGAGATGAATGCGGCCTGAGACCCTGTCACCATACGGCGGTGCGGCGGAGCTGCGGTGGGTCTGCCGAGGAGTTCCCCGCTGGCTCCGCAGGTGTCCCCGAGCCTGAGTTCCGGGCCAAGCCGGGTGTCGGCCCGGCGCCGACCGCCGGCGCGGGCTTCCGCAGAGGCCGGTTCTGCGCATAGTGCCGAGCGATGGGGGGCTAGAATGAGTATGGGTCTTCCCGTAAGAGGTTCACATTAGCGTTGCCCTACCATTCCGAGGGCGTGAAGTTCGTCCTTACCGCGCCCGACACTGAGAGCACCGAACAGGCGTTCAGCCCGTGGAAGCAGATGATTTATGCTTCCGCACCGGCGAGGTTCGTCCCCCGATTCTTCTACAAGAACAAGTTCGAACAGCCCAGATACCCGGACGGCAGCGCCAAGGTCATGACCTACGGCGTGCGGGTGGCGGAAGAAGTTCTGCGCAGGGAATACCCGGATGACGACATTGTCGTCTGTTATCCGGATGACCTGGAGACTTTCGTCGGACGGCGCACCGTCGCAGTAGGCATTGGGGCGCACAATCCCATCGGCACGGCGTTCTCGACGGGCGTGTACTCGAACATCTTCGGGTCCACGGCGCGGCCGATCAACGCCGCAGAGTCGGAGCGGGTCTTCTTGCACCCGGCAATCCGCAAGCACAGGCCCAAAGTGATCGTCGGAGGGGCGGGAGCGTGGCAGATCGACAAGACCGGCTCCCGGGAGCGTCTCGGCGTGGACTGCATCATCAACGGCCGGGCCGAGTCGCGGATTCTCGAGATCTT
>JAJDWM010000746.1 GCA_022825595.1 Bryobacterales bacterium
GAAGTGAGCGACATGGGCACCGATCCGTTTCCGCCGGGGAAATGGCGCTGGCACGTAGGGAAGAGGAAGGAAGCAGCAACACGGGAAGCCCTGTCGGTGGAGCGCACGCGCCAACCGGGAATCCGCGAGGGCCAGCTTGGGCCGGCAGGGTGGCGGAGAGGCCCGCAGTAGTGGGGAAGCCGGGTAATGCCGGTGGAGCGAAGGGGCCTCGGTTTAGAGGAACGCAACAAGGAGGAAAGGGCAGGTGGAGACTGGCGGAAGCCTACTAGCTCCCGATTCGGTTCGGAGACTCCAGACGGCCAGATGGCGAACACCGTAGGCACAACCCCAAAACAGCTACTGCTTCTTGGCTAAGGTCAACGCGCCTCTCCTCGCCTCTACCGTCCGCGTGGAGCAGGGCAAGGGCCGCAAGGACCGCTTCCTCATGCTCTCGGAGCGTCTGCTGGAGACCCTGCGCGACTACTGGCGGCGCACCCGACCGAAGGTGCTAGCCTCTGCGAGCGGCGTGTCAAGCCACTCCGTGCCTCCTCCGCTACGTTCCGGGCGTAATCGGGCAACACGCCGCTCGCGCCCACTTCATGCTGTTTATGGCCTGCTTCCACTTCAGGGGAACGTCGCGGGGGCGAGGGCTCGACCTGGTGCGAGACGGTTATGAGGCTCGGATAGAACGGCTTCCACCGCTTTACGGTCTTCTTCCAACGCCTGCACGATCGTCGTTCGGAGATCCACCAGCAGATCCGCATAGCCCGCCAACAAGCACTGCGCGTCCTCCCGTAGCGCCTCCGGATCGCGGCGTCTGTTAACGAGGTCAGAGTGGATTTCCTGCACTCGCTGCACTAGAGGCTCCCCTTTCGCCGGTAGTTCTGGATTGATCCGGGCGAGTCGATTCAGGGCGTTTTCCAAGTCTTGGGAGATTTGTCGAAGTCTGTCGCGACCGTCGCTGTCTTTCACTTGACCGCGATCCTCATATCGGTTGAGCAGGGCGACAAGTTCCTCCACCGCGTTCACCATGAGCCTTCGATTCTCGTTGGCGGTTTCGGTGAATACGTGAGAAACCGACAGCGTCAACTCGCGAACACGCTCTCTTTGAACGGCAAGACGATCTCGCTCCGCCAGACGGTCCTGAACGACAAAGGCGACCAAGAGCACGAACACTCCGATCAGTGCCTTGTCGATCAATAGGAGGGCCAACTCTCGCCTGAACTCCTCGGTCATTGCACCGTTGTCCCCAGATCCCAACTCCATGATCCCACATCGAGGCGCCACCGTACGCCGTACGACGGCAGAAAGACGTCGGCTCTCTGATGGTTGACCCATCGACCTCGACCGCTCAACGTGCCCCTCTTCGAATACCGCCCAATGCGGCTGCCGGGTGGCGGCTTCCGACGGATCGCGATCTGGTAGTCGGACGGATTCTCAACGTCCACATCGAACGCAAGAATCAGAGCGTAGCGTCGTGTCGGGTTCCGGCAGGGACTGGTAAGTGGACACTCCCGCCTGTAGGCGTCGATGGAACCCAGCAGTTCATCGCCCAGACGGAGTTCCTCGGGCGGTATCCTATGCTGCACTCGTGTGGCTTGGTTTCGCCTGACCATGGTTGCGAGGTTCTGGAACGTGAGCGGTTCGCACCGAGCCAGAGTCTCCGTGTTCGGGTCTGGATAGCCTTCTGGTCGGCAGGCCTGAGCCTCGCTCACGAAGTACATGCTGACGCTCATGACCGGTCTCTCGATTTGCGCCGCCAGAGGCCAAGGTGTGATGCACAAGCACGTAAACGTCACCGCGCGCCGAAACGGAAATCGAAGGCGACCGAGTCGGGGCCTGTTGTCTCTCATCGTCCTGTTCCTCTGCCACGGGTCTTCAACCCTGCCTGCATCGAGCCGACAGGCGACGCGCTGCCTTGATTGTATTGCTCGGAGGCAGGGTTCTGCAACCGCTCCGCGGGCGCGGCCAACTGGATCCACGTGGGCCAAACCCAAGGTCGAGGCAAGCTCGACACCCATCACGAGTACGCCAAGCCCCTGAAGAAGATCGTCGTGAAACCGCTCTGCGGCGACTAGCAGACGATTGTCAACCCTGGATTCCCGCTGCACGACTCCGTTGGTGCCGGAACTTGGAGCGTGCGGTCAAGAATTATTGCCCAGATTCAGGGCCGCGACTGACCGCTCGGCCATCCGTGAGCTCATCAAACGCCACCGATCAGCGCTCCGCATGCGCGACCTGCGCGAGTGTGACGGCCCGAGAGTGCCTGCTGACTGCGGACGTTAGTTTCACACGTCCCCCTCGTTCCCGTGTAGCATCATCCGCTTGCGCAGGTCGGGGGGCCGAATGGCCGTGTCACGGCCAAGGCTTGCCAAACCGGCAGGGGCGACGAACGAGACTTCCCTCCCGCGCGGCAAACCGGCCGAGGGTCTGCCAGACGCCCGGAAACAGGAAGGGGGGGCGGTGGAACCGCCCCCCCTGGTCTATGCCGCCCTTTGGCGACGCGCGCGCTATGGCGCTCCTGTCAGGTCCGCCCCGAAGCCGCCGACTATCGGATTGGCGTTGTTGTTGACGCCGGTGCCAGCAGTAGGGTCCCCGCCCGCGATCGACCAGATGCCGATCACGGCACGCGGGCCGTCCAGCCCCTTGCCCACAAAGGAACCGCTAAGGGAAACGGTCTCTCCGACCGTTCCGTCCGGGGTGAAGCGGTTCTGGTAGGCAATCCGAGCAGCGGGTGTGGTGGAGAAGTCAAGCGTCAGCTCGTTGAGGTTGTCCCCGCTTCCCTGCGCAACGTCCCCGCCCGCGCTTGTGAAGATCAGCTCGCTCACGTTGGCGCCGCTGTACTGCAGCGACACGCCGTCAGCGTTGACAAGGTCGCTGATGACCACCGTCACGTCGGTGTCTGTGATCGTAGTGGCATTCCAGACCACCGTCACGCCGACATTCCCCAGCCAGCGGACGTTGTCCTGGTTGGCGATGGTCTTGCCTGTGTAGGTCGCCGTGCCCTGCGGATACACGGGGTCTTGCACGCTCGCGTAGGCCGCCGCGGCGAGCGGGCTGTACGCGAACCCATTGTTCTGGATCGTGATGTCCCCCGCGGTGCCCGTGCTGTTGTCCCTGTCGTATCCGTCGCGGGCCGCATAGGTCGTGCGCTCGCGGCGCCAGAATCCGAACCGCGTGTAGTCGGTGGTGTCGAATCCCACGATGAGACGGTCTTGCCTGCGGCTGAAGACGCCCGAACCCACGGCGAGATTCTTGTTGACGTTGGTGCAATTCAAGTTGTTGCAGGCCTGATAGTTGCGGTCGCTGTCGTCGTCGTAGAAGATCCCGCCCGCGTGTCGTGCGGCGTCCCAGCCCGGGGCGCTGCCGATCGCAGCCTCCAGCCTGTCGAGGAAGGCCAAGGCCTTCACGTCATCCGCGGCCGTCTCGAGGCTCGCACTGTCGTCGGCGTTCCTGGCGCCGGGATAGGTCGCTTCCATGAACCCCCTGGTGGTGTCCGCTCCCGTGCTGGTGGTCGCGGTGATGCCTCCGGTGGCGTCGGTTGAGCTGATGCCGATGACGCCGAACACACTGTCCAGCACCTCCCTCTTGATGTTCTGCCAGACGATGTTGCGACCGGTGTTCGTCTCTTGCTCGTTGCCTTTCGTGGTGGCGTCAAGGGCGATCCATCCCGCCAGGATGCTCCGCTGGGCCGCGACGTATTCCTGCAGCGGCACCATGTGCGTCTGCCCGTTGATCGTCTTCTGGCTGCCCTGGACCAGGCTTGAGATGGGGATCGTGAACACTATGTCGTTGTCGGCGTCCGCGTCGTTTGCCGGGTCAAGCGTTAGCTTCAGCTCCCCGGCGTCCGTGATCGACGCTTCCGCACCGTCCCGGAACACGGTCGTCTCCGCTTCCGCCAGCGGCGGCAGCGGGATTGCCGGCGGCTCCGCACGGTCGTGGTCGCGCTCCGCGCCGTAGGAACCGGTCAGCGTGTCCTGGTCGGTGTCGCCGGCGGCGGCGATCCACCAGTCGCCGACGACAGCGGTCGCCAGGTTGGCCCCGGTTCCAATCACGAACCCTCGCCACGCCCCCTGCATGTTGCCACTCGCGCGGCTGACGCCCGGTGCCACGCGGTAAAACACCCGCGCCGGGTTTGTCGTAGCGTCTGCGCTGCTGCCGCCGAGCCAATTGGCGCCCGCGACCGCCGGCGCACCGCTCCAGCTCAGGCCTTGCGGGATCGGGGTCACCGACGGCAGCACGATGTGGTCCACCTCCGCGAAGTTCATCACCAGCGGGTTCTGGTCCATGTCCATGAGGTCCGACACGATCGCCGAGATCGTGTTCCGCGTCAGGCTCAGCTGGATTTCGACGGTCCCTTCGTACACCACCGGGCTGTCATGGCTGTCGCCCGTCGCGACGGCGAGCGTCCCGCCCTCGTAGTGCAGCGTCCCGGACGGCGGCAGGTGCGACCTGCTGACCGTGTCCGGGATCTCCACGCCCCAAGAGAACGCACCGTGGTCCCCTATGTCGTTGTCCGTGGCCGTGGCGTCGTCGAAGTTCAGCTCCTGGTTCGCCGACGTAAGGGCCGTGGCGTCATCCGCCACCGACCTGCGGACCGTCTTGTAGTACACCCCGTAGCGCGTGTGCTCCGTCGCCCGGTAGTACGCCATCGACTCGCTCGCATTGGCGTCGAAGCGCTTCACCGCGTCGTCCGCCGACAGTGCGGCCGCCTCCAGAATGCCGTCTCCGTCCTCCGCCGTCGCCGCCACGAACGCGTCCGCCGAGCTCAGCGCCGTGATCAGCTTCTCGAAGTTCTCCAGCACGGTGTCGGCGCTGGTCGTGTCCCCTGCCGGGACCAGATCGAGGTTGGCGTTCGCGAGGGTGCCGGTGTTGTCCGAAGTTCCGAAGATCCGGTTGATCTGGGTCTGCAGCTCGTCGCCGGTCCACAGGGCTTGGATCGCTCCGTCGTGCGTCGTGTCGACATCAAGCTGCTGGTTGAGGGCCTCGTACGCCTTCGCCCGCATGCTCAGCTTCGTGATCTCCTCCAAGGCCTTCGACACGATGTTGTCCCCGGAGAGGGCCGACATGCCGCCGCCCAGCAGCTCCCCGACCGAGAACTTCTCCTCGTTGACGGTGAGCATCGTCGCGGCCTCGTTCGCCGCCGTGCCGAAGGTGTCGTCGACCAAGGTCGGGAAGCCGGGAAGCCCGCGCTGGCTGTCCGAGTCGGTCTTGATGGCCTCGTCGTAGCGCGCGCCGTGCAGCATGTCGTCTTCCATGTGCACCCGGTACATCGCCCCGTCCATCGTCGTGATGTCGCCGTTGCCCGACGCCGGCAGGCTCGCCCCGTCGATCGTGTAGCCCGTTCCGGGCGCCTCGTTCGCCAGCGCCACCAAGGTCGTGCCCATGACCATCATCTCGGCCGGAACGTAGGTCGCCGTCCACATGCCGTCCTCGCCCAGGCTGATCCGGTACATGTTCCCGTTCGCCGCCGCGACCTGGCTGCCGTCGGCCACCTGGTCCGAGCCGTGCCACCACGTCCCGTCCTCGGCCAGCACCAGGGTCGCCATCCCGGAGATCCCCAGCGTCACCATCACCTCGTTGCCCACCGGCGCGGCCGTCCACATGCCGTCCTCGCCCTGGCTCAGCGTGTAGCTCACGCCCACCGCGGACGTGGCCATCGTCTCGCCGCTGACCGCTAGGTCCGCCCCGAGCCAATACGTGCCGTCCT
>JAJDWM010000411.1 GCA_022825595.1 Bryobacterales bacterium
TGGACGGACTACTCCGGGCGTTTGCCGAGCTGGTGCGGTCCGGACAGGCCACGGCCCGTCCCGATCTCGACCGCTACACCCGGAACTCCGCCCTGCGCCGCCGCGTAAGCCAGTGGTCGAAGGAGTCCGGTAACCGCCCAACAACCTCGCAACCCACTTTCAGCTCACTTCTCTGAAACCTCCTGCCGTCGTCGCTCCCAACAGAATGGAGACGCGATAGCACTCTTGTACTACACTACTTACTAGAGTAGGACGAGGGCCCCATGGACGCAAGGGAAGCGGTGCACAAGGCAAAGAATTACCTAGGTGATCTTTATTCCGACGAAGGACTCATCAATGTCGGCCTTGAAGAGGTTGATTTCAATGGTATTACTTGGAGGATAACCCTTGGTTTCTCCCGCTCTTGGGACCAAAGGAGTTCGCCGATACCTGCGCTAGGTGGGAGCCTCATGGCGCGGTCCTATAAGGTCCTTCGTATCAACGACGAGACCGGCGAAGTGGAATCGCTCAAGGATCGCATCCTACAGAAAACCTAGTGAGCAAATGGCCCGAGTAGGACTATTCATCGACGCAAATCTTCTAGTGCTGCTCGTTGTAGGCAGTGTCGGACGAGACTTGGTCACCAAACATAGGCGATTGCGAGGAGCATACACGGCAGAAGACTACGATATCCTAGTTGACCTGATCAGCCCAGTTGACCGTGTTCTCGTAACGCCAAACACCCTGACTGAAGCATCAAATCTGCTCGCCTACCATGCGGAACCGGAGCGTTCTCAGCTCTTCAACACGCTCCGCGCCCTCATTCACGAAAGCGAGGAAAAGATCGTCTCCAGCGAAGCCGCCTCAAATAACAGCGAATTTGGACGACTTGGGCTCACGGACGCGGCTCTACTCGAACTCATTACGACGGAAGCTCCATTGCTCACCGCCGACCTAGACCTTTACCTCGCCGCACTTGCGAAAGGACATGGCGCCGTGGTGAACTTTACACATCATCGAAATCTGTAATTGCCGTGTGAGTGCTGCGCCAACCGAACTTGTCACAATTGTATTGCGCAGGGGTAAGCGTTCGAGCGAGCCGTGAGAACTCGCCGCATTCGGTAGCCTAGGGCGGATAATCGCAACTGCCTGCCACGGTTGCGCTCGCCGTTGTATCGTCCCGGTTGGGTGCGGATGCTCCCCGCGTCCTGCGGCATTCCGCCGACAAAGGCAAAGCACTCCCGGCTGAAGGCACATCGTCGGTGGCTCGACTCTGTGCTTGCGACTGTCCGGAACAGGCCTCTCCGTTTCCCAAGGAGTCTTCGACGCCGTAGAGCGTCCGGCCCCGTCAGGCCTGTCGGAGCCGCGCCAAGAACGCCTCGCCGCTATCGCAGGCCAGCAGCCACTCGCCGATGTCCTCCAGCCGATCGGCGTCCGTGACCGGCTCCAGCAATGAGGCGATGCTTCGCGCCAGAACCCTTCCGAATCGCACCCGCGCCTGCCGCAGCAGCAGCTTCCGCTCCAAGCCCTCCGCGTGGCCTCTCTTGAGTCCCTCCTCGCGAATCCGGTCCGCCCATATGCGGGGCTCCGTCTCCGGCATCTCCAACACCTCGTTGAGCGTATCACTCATCAGCGCGTCCTGGACCCCCAGTTCCGGCAGCCGCACGTGCGTAATCCACGCCGCGAACGCGCTCGCCAGCCCTTCCCTTTCCACTTCTCCTACCCACTCCCGCAGCGGCTCCGCTGCCTCCCGCAGCGACTCCGGGTCCTCGCACCGCTGCAGGCGCATCAGCAGCACAACCACGTTGTCCTCCCCGCCCGGGTCCGGGAAGCGCCGCAACTCCAGCACCGGGCACTCCGGCCGTGTCATCCCCGGTCCGGACCCCAGCGCCGCTGGCCACGGCGCGCGCCCGCTGTAAACCGTCAGATTGTGGATTTGCGGTACCCGCCCCGCCGAGTAGCCCAGGGGCGGGTCCCGGCTCCGCGCCAAGGCCAGCGTGGCGACCGCGTGCAGCATGCGGTACGGCATCGAGGGGTCCGGCCGGGACTGGCACTCCACCAGCAGGTACACCGTCTGGCCGTCGCGCAGGCGCCACACGGCGTCGGTCAGGCGCTGGGATGGGTCCGGGCCGACGAGGTTGGCGGCAGTGGCCTCGACTTCCTCAATGAGGGCCGGGTCAAGACCCGGGAGGGGAAAGGCGACCAGCAGGTGGCGGATGAAGGTCGAGTGCAGCACGAAGCGGTTGAAGGCGGGATCGCGCGGGAGGCGCATTTCGACGACGGGCATGGCGGTGGGGGGCACCCGGCGCTCGGGAGTGCGCAGCTTGCGATTCTACGGCACGCGGCCGGGTCGGCGAGCGTCCGGAGGTCGCGCCGGATCGGCTGACTTCCCAGGGGGCTCCTGCTACCTGCTGTTGAGCCGTCCTAGGCCGGGGCGTACGGGTTTGGGAGGTAACCGAGACGGCCCACCCAATCGGTTACCGGCCCGCTGCACCCTTCTCGCTGGACTACGAAGCCCCACCGGGGAACAACCCGCAATCGATGAGATCGAACCTGCTCTCATCACGGCCCACTCGAACGCTCACCCAGATCGTGGCCTGAGCGCGCGTTCCCGGCATCTTGAGGCTAATTGGCAAAACAGTACAGGGCTTCCCGAGTCCGTACGAAGAGCCGACCATCCATGATCACCGGCGTGGCCCAGATCTCCTCTCCCATGGAGTTCGTGCGGATGACCTCCCACTCGGCCCCCGGCCTTACGACGGTGACCTGACCCGTCTCGTCTGCGGTGTACAGCTTGCCGTCGGCCACGACCGGGGATGCAAAGTAGCGGCCCATGGCCTCTCGCAGACGGCCCTGCTTGAGCACGCTTCCGTCGGAAGCATCCAAGGCCGTGAGGATTCCCGCGTCCTTGATGAGGTACACGATCCCGTCGTACAACACGGGCGAGGGGACGTTGGGCAAGCTCTTGTAGTGCAGCCACTGCACGGCGCCTGCGGTCATGTCGCCCTCGCCCCCGAGCCGGATCTTGCGAACGGCGTTGACGGCCCGCCGCTTACGGCGGTGATGTTCCCAGTCGCGCTCCTCCATGAATCCGGAGTTGTCGAGGTCGTAGCTACCTAGCCCGGTACGGACCTTCCTCCCGAAGAGCTCGGCCAACTCGTGGGCAGAAAGCCGGGCGTCGCCGTCAGCGTCCAAGTCCTGCAATACCTTCGCGTACTCCGGCACTTCCTCCTGCTGGCCCAGATCTGCGCTGCCGGCCCATCCCAAGACGTAGGCGTAGCCCTCGTCGTCAAGGACGGGTGTCGGCTTCATCTGCCAAGTCAGGCCCTCGACCCACCAGACCTTGTCCCCGCTGGCGACGTCGTAGGCAGCAAGCTCGTAAGAACCGGCAACTAAGACCTGAGACCCGCCGTCCGCAGGCTGGTACAGCACGGGTGTCGAGAAACCTCGCAGCGAGTGGGGACGCTCGTTGCGCCAAACCACCTCTCCCGTGACCGCATCGACGGCCAGCATGAAGGACTCAGTCTCTGAGTCGCAGATCTGAATGATCTTTCCATCCACGTAGATCGGGGATGCACCCATACCCATGGGGTTGTTGAACGGGCCCAGCGGGATTCGCCAAAGTTCATTGCCGTCAGGGCCGTAGGCCACAAGGCCGTAGTCCTGAAAGAACGAGAACACGTTCTCGCCATCGGTCGCGGCGCTGGGGGAAGCCGGGTTGTTGGGCTGGCGCAGCATTCCGGATCGCTCGCGGACGATCGACCTTCGCCACTTGATCCGACCGCTCTCTCGGTCCAGCGCAAATGTGGTGAGTTGCTCGCCATCGATTCCGGTGAGAAATATGCTGTCGCTGCTGAAGACGGGCGATGAGAGCCCTTCTGGAAGCGGAGTTCGCCAGACGATGTTGGTATCGGGCCCGATCTGGTCCGGAATATCGGTCTCGCTTGAAACGCCAGCTCCATTGGGTCCGCGAAACCGGTCCCAGACTGAACTCGAACCGAGAGACGTGGCGCAGGCAAGCAGGACCAGAAGAGTGGTGCGGGCAGCCATTTGGCGCAATATATCATGCGGGCCAACGGACGGGCCCATGCCGCGACCCCCTGTGGAGGCAGTCCCTGCTCGGTGCCGGGACCAGCCTCGCCGCAGCCTTGCGGCCATTGCGCATGTTTCGCGCTGGACGCGCGACGCATGCCACCTCAGTTCGAGGGCCTGCGCAGGACGCGCCCGGGGAGGCTCCCCGTATGCTCGGCATTGGCCAGAACGGCCGTTCCATTGACGAAGACATGCCGAATTCCCTCCGGGTACTGGTGGGGATTCTCGAACGTTGCCCGGTCGCGCACGGTATCCGGATCGAAGATCACCAGATCGGCCCGCAGGCCCTCCCGAACAAGGCCCCTGTCCAAGATTCCCAGTTTCTCCGCGTTCATTGCCGTCATCTTTCGGACGGCCTCCGGCAGTTCGAGCGCTCGTCTCTCGCGCACGTACCGGCCCAGCACCCTCGGGAACGTGCCGTACCAGCGGGGATGAGGGTGCAGCGTCGCGGACGGCCCGCCGGGGCTAATAGCGGCCCCGTCCGAGCCCACGGAGACAAAGGGAGCCTTCAGGGCCAGCAGCATGTCTGCCTCCTGATGGTGGAAGTAGACCGTCCTGACGCTGCCGCGCTCCTCCAATAGCACGTCGAACAGCACATCGAACGGATCGCCGCCGCGCGCATCGATCAAGTCGGCCATATGCTTCCCCACGAACGGTGCGTTCGCGGGCCGGCCCATCTGGACGAGCAGCATCCGGCGCCAGTCCCCGCCTACGGCGAGGTAGTGGTTGTACCAGTCCTGACCCGGATCGAGGATGTCCCGCTTGATCCGCTCTCGGGCCGCCGGCGACCGCAGGCGTTCCAGCATGGCCTCGTTGCCACCGCCATGGGCCCACGGCGGGATGATTGCTCGCAGATTGTTCTGACCCGCCGTGTATGGATAGACATTCGCGCGGATGTCGAGGCCAAGGCGCCGGCCGGCGCGGATGACCCCGAGAACTTCGTCCATGCGCCCCCAGAGGGCTTGGTCGGCGATCTTGAGGTGGATGATGTCCACGCGAATGTCGGCTTCCCTCCCCACCGTGACCGCTTCGGACACGGATTCGAGGACCCCTCGGCCCTCGTCTCGGATGTGCGTCGAATAAATCCCCCCGTACTCGGCGGCGACGCTCGCCAACCGGACGAGCTGGGCTGTTGTCACCAAGTTCGACGGCGGCATCAGCAGGGAGTTCGAAAGGCCCATTGCGCCATCGCGCATCGCGCCGGCGACGAGGTCGGCCATCTCGCCAAGCTGAGCATCGGTGGCAGGCTCAAGTGCATCGCCCTTGACGTACCTCCATACCTGCGTCAGGCCCACGTAGGAGCAAATGTTCGCAGCGACCCCCTGCCGCTCGACATGCCTGAAGTAACCGCCCAGGGTTGTCCATTCGCGCTCTCCCGGGCGCACCGGTCCG
>JAJDWM010000151.1 GCA_022825595.1 Bryobacterales bacterium
GAAGTCCGGGTATACCTTGGCGTCCGGGACCATCGCCAAGGTCCGCTCGAGGTTCGGCTTGTAGACCTCGCTGATGGCCGCAACCTCGATGTCGTCCGCAAGCTTGAGGACCGAGCGGAGGTTGTTGCGACCCCGTCGGCCGCAGCCGATCACGCCGAGCCGGATCCTCCCCGGCCCAGACTGCGCCGTCGACGGGACGGCTGCGGCGAGCGCGGCAGAGGCCGCGAGAAAGTTCCTGCGCTGCATCAGTTCTCCTTCAGATCGGTCGCTTGCGGGCACGTGAAGCGCCCGGCGCACCATCTTCGCACTGCCGGACCGGGCCTCAGGCGGTCTCGTCGCTGACCGGAATCTCGCGGGCGTCGTCAAGCTCTTCGAGCAGGCGCACGACGAGCGCCCTTTGGCCGTAGTCGAAGTCGTCGCTGGGCTGGTCCGGGTCGTGGATCGCCACCCACCTTCGCAGCAGCTCTGTGACCGGCTCCACGATCGCCTCCTCGGCCCCGGGTTCGAAGCGCAGCGGGATCTCGGCGAATCGGATCGTCTCGGTCAGCAGGTCCGAGAACTTCAATCCGCGTCCCCCTTGGGCGCATTGGCCTGAGCCACGAGACGCTCGAGGGCCGGGCGGTATGGGTCGCGGGCGATGCCCTGCTCGGTGACGATCGCCGCCACGTAGCGGTTCGGAGTCACGTCGAAGGCCGGGTTGCGGACCCGGGTCTCTTCCGGCGCGATCTGATGGCCGCGGATCTGCGTGACCTCGTCGGTGGCACGCTCCTCAATCGGGATCTCCTGACCGGAAGCCAGGCTCAGGTCGACCGTCGACGTTGGCGCCGCGACGTAGAAGGGAATCCCGTTCTCCTTTGCGAGCACCGCCACGGAGTAGGTCCCGATCTTGTTGGCGACATCGCCGTTGCCGGCGATTCGGTCGGCGCCCACAACCACAGCCTGCACGTACCCGCGCTGCATCATGTGCCCGGCCATGCTGTCGGTCACCAGCGTGACCGGGATGTCGTCCTGCTGCAGCTCCCATGCTGTCAGCCGCGATCCCTGCATGAAGGGCCGCGTCTCATTCGCCAGCACGGTGACCGCGTTGCCTCCCTCGACAGCCGCGCGGATCACGCCGAGGGCCGTGCCGTAACCGCCCGTGGCCAGCGCGCCCGCGTTGCAGTGCGTCATCACTGTCGCCCCTTCGGGCATCAGGTTGGCGCCATGCACGCCCAAGGCTCTGTTGGCGGCGATGTCCTCGTCCAGCACGCGGCAGGCCTCGTCTGCCATTCGCTTGCGGATCTCCCCGATCTCGACGCCGCTGCTTCGCAGAGAGCGGTACAGAGTGCGCATCCGCTCGATGGCCCAGAACAGGTTCACCGCCGTCGGGCGCGTGGAGGCCAGCAGGTCGCAGACCTGATCCACCTGGCCGTCGATGTCCTCCCCGTCGGCCTGCTGGACTCCTAGGGCGACGCCCATCGCGGCCGCGCATCCGATTGCTGGCGCGCCGCGGATGACCATCGTACGGATCGCGTCCGCCACGTCTTCGGGATCCCTGCAGACCTTGAATGTCGTCTCGGCCGGCAGCTTCCTCTGGTCGATCATTACGACGCCGGCAGGCGTCCACTCGATTGTGCTGACCATGTTCTCCCCTTGGCGCACCGCACTGGCGGCCGCGCCAGATCCAAGTCTATCCCAGACCCGCCAGGGAGATTCCTAGGAACACCAGCAGCGCCGCGTTGTAGGCCGTGTGCACCACCGTGCTCGCGATGGTCGAGCCGCTGTGCGACCGCACGGCGCCGAGAACCAGGCCCACCGCTAACAGGACCGCAAGTTTCGGGGCCTGCCAGCCGTACTGCCCACCGTGCAGAGCAGCGAAGAGCGCGGACGTGGCTGCCACGGCGACGGCTCTGCCGTGAAGGCGCTCTAGGGCCCCGAACAGGAAGCCCCGGAAGACCAGCTCCTCCACGCAGGGGGCGACCAGGACGCCGAAACCCACCACCGCCCAAAGCGAGTCCGGATCAGCCAGAATCGCGTCCATTGGCGTCGATTGGCCCTCACCGCCGATCGCGATGCTGGCGAGCAGCGAGCCGCACGCTAGCAGCAGGCCCAGTCGTGCGTACCGCGCTGGTGCGCCGCGCATGGGAAGCCAGGCTAGGCCGGTGCGCAGAGGCACTCGCCAGCGGACCGAGACCACATAGGCGATGTACGCCAATACCGGGATCCAAGCCGCCATCTGCAAGGGGATCGCGACGTGCGCTTGCGAGAGCAGCACCTCCGCCGCGTCCGGGCCGTCCGCACCCAGCAGCGCCAAGACGACCGCGACCCCTGCGATCTGGCAAAGGGCCCCCAGGGCTGCCAGCACCAGAAGTTCGCGGTAGCCCCACGGAGCTGTGCTGGGGGCGACGTTCCGGTTTTCGGTGCCCACCCTCGGCGCGTCCGGTGCTGTCCTCACCGGACTCCCGCCTCCCGTAGCGCCCGTCCGGTGTGGCTCGAGGGATGACGGGCAATCTCGTGCGGCCGGCCCGTGCAGACCACCCGCCCGCCGCCGTCGCCGCCCTCCGGCCCGAGGTCCACGACCCAGTCGGCGGATCGGATCACGTCCATCTGGTGCTCGATCACGATCACCGTGCTGCCTTGGTCAACAAGCCGCCGCAAGACGCTGAGCAGCTTGTGCACGTCCTCGAAGTGCAGGCCGGTGGTGGGCTCGTCCAGCACATAGACCGTGCCGCTGGTCTTGCGCTTGCTGAGTTCGCGGGCGAGCTTCATTCGTTGGGCCTCGCCGCCCGAGATGGTCGTCGACGGCTGGCCAAGCTGGATGTAGCCTAGGCCGACATCGAGCAGGGTGGTCAGTTTCCTGCTCACGACGGGCAGGTTGCTCATCAGGTCCAGAGCCTCCTCGACCGTGGCGCCCAAGAGGTCAGCGATCGAGTGCCCCTTGTAGCGCACTTCCAGTGTCTCGTGGTTGTAGCGCAGGCCCTTGCAGACCTCGCAGGTAACGAACACGTCGGGCAGGAACTTCATCTCGATGCGCTTGGCCCCCGCGCCGTCGCAGTTGTCGCAACGGCCGCCGCGCACGTTGAAGCTAAAGCGACCCGGCGCATAGCCGCGAGCCCGTGCTTCGGGAAGCTGGGAGTAGAATCCCCGGATCGGCGTGAAAACGCCGGTGTAGGTGGCCGGGTTGGACCGGGGGGTGCGCCCGATGGGGCTCTGGTCTATGCGCACAACCCCCTCCACGTGCTGCATGCCGTCGATACGGTCATGTGTGCCCGGCGAAGGACCCTGCATTCCGAAGTGCTGGGCCAGGGCCGGTTGCAGGATGTGGTTCACAAGCGTGGACTTGCCGCTCCCGGATACGCCGGTGACCACGCACAGATTCCCGAGCGGAAACGCGACGTCGATGTCCTTGAGGTTGTGCTGGCTCGCACCACGCACTACAATTCTCCGGCGGATCTGCGGATAGTTGTCCGGTCGGATCCAGGCCGACTTGCGGCCAGACAGATAGGCCCCGGTGAGGGACTCTTCGACGCTGGCGATCCGCGCCGCGGACCCTTCCGCGACGAGCTCCCCTCCGAGGCGGCCGGCCCCCGGGCCGAGGTCGATCACGTAGTCGGCGCGCTCGATGGTCGCTTGGTCGTGCTCGACCACGATGACGGTGTTCCCCAAGTCGCGAAGCTGGCCCAAGGCGTCGAGCAGCACTCCGTGGTCTCGGGCGTGCAGGCCGATGGAGGGCTCGTCCAGAACGTAAAGGACCCCTTGGAGGCGGGTGCCGATCTGCGTGGCCAGCCGCACTCGCTGTGCCTCTCCGCCGGAGAGGGAGTTTGACGGTCGGTCCAGCGAGAGGTGGTCTAGGCCAATCTGGCACAGGAAGCCCACCCGCTCGCGGATCTCCTCGCGGATGCGCTCGGCCACTTCGCGCTTCGCCCCTGACACGCCCAGCCCCTCGAGGTCTCGGGCAAGCTTGGAAAGCGGGGCTGCGGCCAGCTCGGCTATCGTGTGGTCGGCAACGCGCGCCGCCAACGACTCCGGGCGCAGCCGTTTGCCGCCGCACTCCCGGCACGGGAGGCTGGCCATGTACTGCTGGACGACCTTGTTGGGCTGGTAGCCCGGCCCGATTCCCAAGAGCCGCTCGGCCAGCGGCACGAGTCCGCGATAGCGGATCTTGCGCAGCGGGCTGCCCTTGGGCAGCTTGCCCTTGGCGCCGTAGAGCAGCCATTCCCGCTTGGGCGCGGTGAGCCGGTTCCAGGGCTTGGTAAGGTCCACTCGCGCCTGCTTCGCGAAGGGCCGTGCCTGATGCAGCAGCCCCGCCCAGAGCTGCGTCTGCGGCCAATTTCCGTCAGTCAAGGCCCTGTCCGGGTGGCGGATGATCCGCCGGGCGTCCACCTGCCAGGCAAGGCCCAGACCCTTGCATGTCCCGCAGGCCCCGTGTCGACTGTTGAACGAAAACGAGCGCGGCTCTAGGTCGCGCTGGTTCTCTCCGCACCGGGCACAGGCCAGGCGTTCTGAGAAGAGCGATTCGTGTTGGCCTGCCTCGCCGCCTACGGCGAGCACTAGGCCGTTGGCGAGCTTCGCGGCCGTCCGGATGGAGTCCCGCAGCCGATCTACGGAGTCTTGCCTCACGTAAACGCGATCGACGACGATCTCGATGGTGTGCTCCACCGTTCGTTTGAGGCCGCCCTTCACCAGAAGTGTCTCCAGGCGCTCCAGCTGGCCGTCGACGCGCGCGGTCAGGAATCCCCGCGCATAAAAGCCCTTCAGCTGCCTGAGGTAGGACCCCTTGCGGCCCCGGACGATCGGGGCCAAGACCGTGATCAGCTCCCCGTCGTGGACAGCGAGGATTCGCTTGCTGATCTCTTCCACGGGCTGCTTCTGGATCGGCACGCCGCACCTGGTGCAGTGGGGAACGGCAACCGCCGAGAACAGCAGCCGCAGGTAGTCGTAGACCTCGGTGACCGTTCCGACGGTCGACCGCCGGCTGCGCGATGCTGTCTTCTGGTCGATCGAGAGGGCGGGGCTCAGGCCGTCGATCGAGTCGACCCGAGGCCGCTCAAGCTGGTCGAGGAATTGGCGGGCATACGGCGAGAGCGTCTCCACGTAGCGCCGCTGTCCCTCGGCATAGATCGTGTCGAAGGCAAGCGTGGACTTGCCGGACCCGCTCAGGCCCGTGATAACGGTCAGGCGGTTGCGGGGAATGGCAACGGAGACGTTCTGCAGGTTGTGCTGCCGGGCACCGCGAACTTGGATCGCGTCCATGCCTGCCCGTTCCGGCGTCAGCGGGACGCCAACCTGAAGTTGAGGTGGCGGAGCTCGTCGATCTCGAGTTCCACGGTCTCTTCTGCGGAGACCTCGCCGTGCACGAGCCGGATCTGCCGGCGTCCGGCCCGCACGGCGATGCGGGTGTTGGTCGTCTTGCCGGTGTCGCTGCCGTCCACGAAGACCCTCGCCCCGTCGGGACTGCTCGTGACCACCAAGGTCGCCTGCGGGCGGCTCAACAGAACCTCCACCTGGATCTCGGCCGAAGCGACATCGATCGTGCGCCGCTGCAGCCCGTAGCCGCTGCGGTGAGCGACCAGACTGTGCTCGCCTAGCGGGATCCCCGTGAGGCTGCAAGGCGTGAGGCAGCGCCACGCGCGGTTGTCGTCCACCGTAACCAGGACCCCCTCCACGTTGCTCTCGAAATAGACCGACGCCGTGGCGGGCTTGGGAACCGGCGCGCGGGGCTCGTTGGCGACTGGAATCACGGCGACCTGGCCTGCCTCGGCATTGGCGGCTGGCACCGCAACGGCACCCGCATCATCGCTTGGCTCGGCGGCCACTTGCGCTGCCACTGCGGGATCTTCGGGATCCGTCTCGGAAGCGGGAGTGTACTCGGCCGGGCTGCTTGCCCGCGGGACGGAAGCCGGACTTGCCGCGGTTCGGTCGGCGGTGTCCGGCTCGAAGAGTGCCACTAGCTCGCTGCCGAACGTGAACAGGCTGTCTTCGATCCCGAGGAGCGTCTCCGCAATCGCCTGACGATCGCGCACCAGGCCCGGATTGCGCACGAGCACGACCGTGAGCACGCCGATCAGGCATGCGAGCATGGCCAATAGGATCTGGGGCCATCGGGAAGAGCGCGTCGGCCCGGCGCTGGGCGGTGGGATCGGGGGCAGCTGTTGGGCCTCCGGTGTCGGTTCAGGCGTCCTCACCGGCGGAAGGGGCCGGGCGCGGCCAGTGTGGACCGCAGGTTGGGGCACCTCCGCTGGCTCTGGCAGGAGCGGACGGTCGCGCGGCGCGCGGACCTTCGGCTCTTTGACCATCTCCTCGACGGTGGCCGTGCCGTCCTTGGTCTCTGTCCCCTCTCCCAGCCCAACGCTGATCTCGACCTCAGCCCACAGCATGGACTTGCCGCTTGCCGCTTCCTCGAAGGCTTCGGCGAATTCCCCGCAGGAAAAGAAGCGGTCTGCCGGATCCTTGGCCAGCGCCCGGGTGACGACTGCCGCCACCGCCCGTGGGATCCCCGGGAGCAAGGTGCGCATCGGCGGGGGATCCTCGTGGACGATCCTGTATAGCGTGGAAGGTATGCTGCGCCCAGCGAACGGTTTTGCGCCGGTCAGCAGTTCGTAGACGATGACGGCCAGTGAGAACTGGTCCGAACGCCCGTCGACGGGGTCGCCGCTAACCTGCTCCGGGGACATGTAGTTCGGCGTCCCTATGACCGTGCCCGACTTCGTCAGTTGGGACGAAGAAACGTGCGCTACGCCGAAGTCCAGCAGCTTGAACTTGCCCTCGGAGACGATGATGTTCGCCGGCTTCACATCACGGTGCACGACGCCGGCACGGCTGGCGTAGTCCAAGGCCGAGCCGGCCATCTTCAGCAGATCGGTGGCGAACTCCAGCTTGTCGGCAGGAGCGACTCCCTCGGCCAGGTTATCCGACAGGCGCCGGCCCTCGACAAGTTCCATGGCGACGAACGCCAGGCCGTCCCGATCGCCGGCGTCATAGATTGTGACAATCCCCGGGTGCGACAGCCTCCCGGCGGACTGGGCCTCGCGGATGAGGCGTGCCCGGACTTGCTCGACCTCTCCCGGCCCGGCGCGGTCCTCCAGACGAATCGTCTTGAGGGCCACTTCGCGGCCGATTCGCGTGTCGTAGGCCCGGTACACGACGCCTGTCGCCCCTCGACCGAGCTCGGAGATGATCCTGTACCGCCCGATCTCTCGCATTCACGCGCGCATCGCGTTCTGGGACCGACGCCATTCATATCATGACAGAGCCGCCGCGATTTCACGGCGCGCGGAGGCGGTTCGCGGGCCTTCCCAGTGCTGCTGGGAACGGCTTGGCGTGCCATGCCCAACCCGTCTCTGCCCATCGCCGCTGGGCCGGCACGGCATCCTGCGCAGATCTCACTCGGTGTCCTTCAGCCGTCTGGGCCGCAGCAGGAAGTGGTCGCGGGAGAACCAGCGCGCCCGTCAGTTCGGTGCGTCGCAGTCCCTCAAGATGGAGAACGACCTGGCTAGAGGTGCCCGCGTCTGTCAGGCGGGAGATGAGCGCTCCCTCGAGACCCGGGGCCGAACTGAACCACAGGTATCCGGTCACCTTCAAGTGCACGATGGGGCCCTAGCGCCCCCTTGGGGGCTCTCGGACCGCCCTATCCGGGGTCCGCCCCGGGGGCGGCGCAGTTAGTCGATCCCACAGCTCGGAAGCGTCCGGCCACGTGTCGAGCCCAGCCTGCATCTTCAGCCGTATGTCCCCAGGGCAGTTGCTGGACTCCAGCCGCTCTACTTCCGCAAAGATCGTATCCAGCCGCAAGTCCAGTTGTTTCAGTGAGTCCCTCCCCTCCTCCACGAATGACACGTCGCACGCCGCGAGGAGCACTTCTCTGTACACGTGCAGTGCTCGGACCAGACGTCGGGTGGACACGCCGATCTTCTCCGGTGGGATCTCGTGGTTGGGATAGATGCCCACATGTGCAGTGGCGGTGCGTCCGTTCAGCTCCAGTAGCGCGGGCAAGAAGGGGTCCGCGGGGTGCTCACGCGCGAGGTCATCGCACAGTTCCGCCACCGAGTGGGAGCGACGTCGTTCCACGCTCCTCATGCTTAGAACGGCCTTGCACGCGAACTCGGCGGCCAGCGCGCTATGGAATGCCAGTCCGCTGTCGTGCCCGCAATGGCCGGCCGGGGGGGTGTTCCAGTACTTGGCCAGTGCGTTGCTGGCGAAGTCCATCGCTCTATAGCCCTGGTACAAGAATCCCCAAGCGTTCGGCATGTTCATGTCCTTCCTCTCCGGAGTCGGCAGGGGGGTGCCGTGCAGGCAGAGCCCGTCGGCTGCGGCGGCGTGGGGAATCCCGCAGACGTTCAGCCGCTGCAATGCCCGGTCCCGGTCCAACGGGACCCACTCGACCGGAGCATCGCCGATTCTGTGCGGCAGTTGCTCCAGCTCCGGACGTTCCCCTTCGTACACGAGGGCGATGTCCCAGTCGGACTCGGGGCCATGGTCGCCCCGCGCACGGGAGCCGAACAGGATTACGGAGACGCGGGTGGGTTGGCCTTCGGCCCATCGGCTGACACGCTCGATGAACTCTCCCGGCACTGGTGCCGGTCGCCCCGCAGCCCGCACGGCCTCAGTCTAGCGCCGGGGGTGGGGAACAGGCCCCGACGATATGGCACGGCCGCTGTTGGAAGTGGTCTAAGGCACGGGCTTCGCTCAACGAAGGCCTGAGCGTTCCACAGTGTTCCGCAAACGATCGGTTGGCTCCCACTGGTGGCGGCATCACGAGCCAAGACAGAGGATGTGGAAGGCTCTCGGCGGGCTGGCCCGGCGAATTGCGACGCCACGGCTGTCCGAGCACCTTCTCTTCCGTATGGCTCGACATCCGGGGTGTGCCACGACTTCGCCCTGATTGCCATCGACCTCGAGGACGACACCACGTTCGGCATCCTGCACAGCCGGTTCCACGAGGCTTGGTCGCTGCGGAAGGGAACCAGCTTAGAGGACCGGCCACGCTATACCCCAACCACGACCTTTGAGACCTTCTCGTTCCCGGTTGGACTCTCGCCGGACATCCGGGCCCGCGAATACTCGATCGATCCATGGGCCCGAGCAATCGCCTCGGCGGACCGGCGGCTGGTCGAACTCCGGGATCGCTGGCTCAACCCGCCTGAGCGGATCGAGTGGATCGAGGAACCCGTCGTCGGATACCCGCTGCGTCCGGTGCCCCGTGACAAGAAGGCGGCGACGGTGCTAAAGAAGCGGACCCTTACCAACCTCTACAATGCCCGGCCGCAGTGGCTCGCGGACGCGCACGCGCAACTCGACTCCGCCGTGGCCGCCGCATACGGCTGGCCCGGTGACATCGCGGAAGATGCGGCTCTACGCGAACTGCTCGTGCGAGACCGGCGCTGATCCCTCCATCGGGAGTCGGCTGCTTGGCTCGTAGCAGGAAGAGTCTACGGGGCCAGCACTCCCGTCAGGTCGAGTACGTCCGAGTCCCTCGAGATGGAGGACGACCTGGCTAATGCTTGCGGCAGAACCCTCTCCAGCGGCGGATCAGGGACTCCCTAGCAGCCAGATTTCGGGCCGACGCGGGCTAGTCGATCCCACAGCTCGGAAGCGTCCGGCCCCGTGTCGAGCCCAGCCTGCATCTGCTACCGCACGTCCCGGGGACAGTCGCTGGACTCCAGCCGATCCACTTCGGCGAAGATCGTAACCCTCCGATAGTCCAATCCTTCCGGTAGGTCCTTCCCCTCTTCAGGAAAGGACCTATTGCAAGCCGCGTTCAGGACTTCTCCGTACACGGGCAACACGCGGGCCAGTCGCCGGGTGGACAAGCCGATCTCCTGAGAAGCCGATCTCCTCCGGTGGGTTCCTGGGGTCGGGATGGATGGCCACGTGGGAATCCGCCGTCCGGCCGTC
This sequence comes from Bryobacterales bacterium, assembly GCA_022825595.1. Classification (GTDB taxonomy): domain Bacteria; phylum Acidobacteriota; class Terriglobia; order Bryobacterales; family UBA6623; genus VXMF01. Next base: position 9,871 of record JAJDWM010000151.1, read on the forward strand.
CAACTCCCGTAGCCCGGGCAGTAGGGGATCGGCAAGATGCTCCCGCGCGAGGTCGTCGCACAGTTCCGCCACAGAGAAGGAGCGACCCGGCTCCACGCCCCGCATGCTCAGCACGGCCTCGCACAGGAGCTCGGCGGCCAGCGCACTCTAGTATGCCGCTCCAGTGTCGTAGCCCCAACGGCCGGCCGGGGGGATGCTCCAATAGTTCACCGGCGCACCGTCCCTGTAGGTCGCACGATGACTCTGGAAGAGGAATGTCCAAGCGTCCGGGAGTTAATGTCATTCCCCTCCGGCGGTGGTAGTGGAGCACCGTTCAGGCAGAGCCCGTCGGCTGTAGCGGCGTGGGGAATGCCGCAGACGTTCAACTGGCATAGCGTGTGAGAGCGCTCCATCGGCACCCACTCGACGGGCGCATCGTCGATTTCGCCCGGAAGTCCGTCCAGCGACGGGCCTTCCCCTTCGTACACGAGGGCGATGTCCCAGTCGGACTCCGGCTCGTGGTTGCCTCGGGCGCGGGAGCCGAAGAGGATCACGGAGACTGGGGTGGGCTGGATTTGCGTCCAGCACGTCACTTGGCCCAGGAATTCGGGAGGGATGTGCAGGGGTTGTCTGGTGGTCGGCATCGCACCCAGCGGGTAGCCCCGCGTCCGGTCCGGGCCTAGCGGCCCCCCGAGGCATCTCTGCGGCCTTCCCTATCCGTAGTCCGCCCTAGCGGTACCGCCATCAGGCGATCCCACAGCTCCGAGGTGTTCGGGCCTGCCTCCGCTCCGTCCTCGATCCGCCGGAGGATGTCCCGGGTGCAATCGCTGGATCGCAGTTCGCGCGTTTCACGGCGGAACGCTTCCCTCCGGGCTGTCACTGCTTCCAGCTTGACCCTGCTTTTTTCGGCGAACGAACCATCACACGCCGCAGCAACGACCTGTCCGGAGGCGCGCAGCACGCTGGCCAGTCGTCGCGACGACTCGCCCACCGCCTCTCGCGGGAAGGACAGATTGGCGTACACGTTCACATGCGCCTGTGCCGTCCCCCCGTCGCACTCCCGCAGCAGCGGCAGAAGGGGATCGGCTGGGCATGCGTCTTCGAGGTCATTGCAAAGTTCTTCTACTGAATGGGACCGCTGCGGTTCCACGCCCCTCATGCTGAGCGCGGCCTTACACAAGAGTTCTCCGGCCATGGCGCTCTGGCGCGCGACAGCCGTGTCGTACCCCCAACGCAGGCGCGGAGGATCCGTCCAGTAATCCGCCAGTGCGCGGATGCCGTGGCGCACCTCACGGTGGGCTTCGTGCAAGCTGTCCCATGCGGCCGCAATGTTCACTTCGTTCCATTCTGGCATTGGCAGTGGGGCACCGTGCAGGCAGAACCCGTCGGCTGCGGCGGCGTGGGGAACGCCACAGACGTTCAGCTGGCGTATCGCGCGTGAGCGCTCCATCGGGGACCAGTCGACGTCGTGGTCATCGATCGAGCGCGGAAGGCCGTCCAGGGACGGAGGCGCTCCCTCGTAGACCAAGGCGATGTCCCAGTCAGAGTCAGGGCCGTGGTCGCCGCGTGCCCTCGAGCCGAACAGGATCACGGAGACCGGGGTGGGCTGCTCGCGGGCCCAGTTGGTAACCCGCTCGAGGAATTCGCCCGGCACTGACGCCGGCTGCAGCACAGCCAGCACGGCCCCAGTCTAGCGCCGGGAATGGGGGGTGAGCCCCGACAACGTGGCATGGCGGTTGTTGGAATAGGCCATAAGGCAACCTGATTCCCTACAAAATGCATCCAATGCCGACCAACACGGGCTTGGTCAGAGCGGTCTAGTCCCTCGGTGGCCAGCGTCGCCGAAGCCTTTATTTTCGATATTATATCGTCTTAACTGCTCGCTCTTATTGACACTAGACGAATAATGTGCGATACTAATGGCTAGTAAAGGGCCCTCCTCCCCCATGCCCGAGAACCGAGTCCAGTTCCAGAAAGGCCTCAGCTTCGCTCGCTTCCTCCAAGACTACGGCACCGAGCCGCAGTGCGAGCAGGCCCTGTTCCACGCGCGCTGGCCCGACGGCCTCTCCTGCCCCCGCTGCGGCTCCGCCCGCTTCTGCCGGCTCTCCACCCGCCGCACCACCTTCCAGTGCAACCACTGCAAGCGCCAGATCTCGCTGCTGGCCGGCACGCTCTTCCAACTCACCAAGCTGCCCCTCGCCACTTGGTTCCTGGCCATGTACCTGCTCTCGCAGACCAAGAACGGCAT
>JAJDWM010000576.1 GCA_022825595.1 Bryobacterales bacterium
AGTCCGCCCTCGCCGCAGCCACCGACCGCAATGCAGCCTAGGACCCACGTCGCGAGTGACGTACCGATCCCTAGTGGCACGCCAGCGATAATGGCAGCGGTACGGTGCCGCCGCGGACGTCCCGTCGTCGGTACGACTCGAATGGAATCGACTTCGGCCCTTTCGATCAGCGTCTCGGCACCATTACGAGCAAGCCTGATCCCGGTCTCCGTCATCCCCAGAAGCTTGCCCCTGAGCGGTCGCGAGGGGTCGGTTCTATGCAAGACCCGCACCTTGGCGCGAAACTGGCCATGCGAAAGCATCGTCCGCGCTTCGTCCCACCGTAGCCGTACGACGACCTGCTCCGCCTGGGCGGGCCAGACGGAGGCCATGAAAACGATGACGGCGAGCACACCGATCTTACGAGACACCGCGCTCCGCCCACTTTCCTGCAGGGATGTATACACTTGACTGAAATACATACTAAATGTTGTGGTTAGGTCTGGCTGGCTGGTGCGGCAGCGTGCCACCTTGGGGATGTGCAGGGTGCCAGTTCGGTCGCGACGGCGTACTCGGCAAGACCATAGAAGTGTATGCCGCGATTGCCCGATCGCCGGTCGAATTGAAGGCTGAATCCGTCCATCCACGAGTCTAGGTGATGGGCCCGGACGGCTCCCTGATGAGTCCCGAGCCACCCCCGCTTGAACAGTCCAGCCACCCGGTGAGCGTGCGGCAGCTCTGTTCCAAGCTGCGTGGGGTCGCCCACAATAGTTGCGTCGGGTTGGTAACCAGCCTGTCTCGCCCCCGCGGCTGGGCCATTCGTCTGTGTGCACCGTGCTGCCGGCTTCCATCTCCTGGCGCACGGACGCCAGTAGGTTGTGCGCCGAGGCGTCCTCAGGCACGCGCATCCGGATGCGCCCCGATTTAACGTGGACAACATGTCGACGGAGGCGCTGCTGTTCCAGACCGGCTATCTCACGCTTCTGGACTTTGGTGACGAGGATGGCGAGTGGATCTGCCGGCTGCGGCACCCAATCCGGGAAGTGTGCCTGAGGCTGAACCGTGCTCTGCTCAGCGCTCTGCTCCCGGACGGGGCTCCCGAGATGATTGCCTAGGTTGTCATGCGATGGCAGCTCCGGACCGCCGACCTTGGCGGGATTGAGCGATCGCTCCGTGGTTTGTTCGCCGGCATACCCACCGACTGGGGCAGGCGCAACACGACTGCCAAGTACGAGGGCCACTGTGCAAGCGTCGTCTACTCCTTCTTTGTGGGCCTGGGCGTGGACTTGAGAGTGAAGGACAGCTCTCCCTAGCGTGGGGGGCTCAGGCGCAGAATAGCGATCCCTGAGATCCTGTGGGGGAGGTCGGCTGGCCCCCAGCGTTCGAGGCTCCTATCGACGAGCCCCTGCGGTCATTGCGACTTTCTGGCGGTCCCGTCGGACAACGTCAGGAGCAGAGCGGCGATTCGCCGTGCTGTTTGGGTGAAATGTAGGACCTCTCTGAGTCTGAGGCCCCGCCCGAGGACTTTCTTGGACCGGTACGACAGCCACTTCTTGAGGACTTGATAGCCGCCGAGTCGATATTCCCAGACACAGGCAGGGACGTTGCGCCAGCAAGCCTCGTCGTTGAGGTAGACATCGAACGTAGAATCCCCGAGAGTGGGTAGCGCGTCCGATAGCACCGCGCTTTCTGTGCGTGAGTAGGTCCGCTTGACGAGGCGACCCTGACCCGGCATGATGGCGTCACCCGCTCCGAAAAGTCCCCAGCCGGCGGTCACGGCGAAATCGTCCGCTTCCATGTTCTTTCCCCTGAGAGTGGACGGGACGGCGATGGCGGCGATTTCGGGTCGCAGAGGCCCTTGAGCGACACCATGGACCGGAGTCCCCGGCGCGAGCAGTGCGGCGAGTTCGCGCCCGCGGGCAACCGAGCGGGCTAGTTCTTCAGGGGCTCCGTCAACTTCGCCGTCCGGCCAGCCCGGCAGCGGGATGCGCGGCCACTCCATGCGCAGCGCCCCGGCGTTGGACTTGCGATACCGCGGATCGTGCAGCGTGGCTAGGACGTGGTGAAACAAGTCCTTGACGCCAAGCCCAAGCCGAGAGAGACACCTCGTCGCACTCGCCGACAGGTTGGCCGATACCTCGGAGCCGCCGCCCATCGCAAAGCCTTCGCTACGCAGCCAAGCTGGGAACATCAAGGCTCCGCGCTCGATCAGGTGCAGCGAACCGATGTGCTCCGTCCGCCACGCCTGAGGTTCATCTGCTCCCTTCCGCAGGTGCTGTGCCGCCGACAGCCATACATTCCCCTCGAACACGTGGGGCTTGTAGTCGGGACGTGGGCGGTCAAGTAGCAGGCCATCCTTCTCCCAGTACAGCCAACGGTTGTCGAACGGCCGATAGGCGAAGCGGACGAAACCGGACTCGTCCGGCCCGCCACGCTTCAGGAGCGCATTACGCACGGCGCGGGCATCGAAGCGCGCAGTGGACTTCATGACCTTCGGATAGCGCTTCGCGATTTCCTCGTGGCTCAGGACTGGGTTGAAGTACTCGCCTACACGCGCCCGGAGGCGGTCGATGTCGATGTCCACCAGAAACCCGTCACGGCTCGTCTTGACGCCGGGATAATAAACGGGGAACAGGTCGGGCAACGCGGGCCAGGCGAACCAGTCGGGACTCACCGCCGTTGGTTTGAACGGCAATCCCAACCGCAGATTAGGCGCCAGAATCGAGTAGCCAGCATCAATTGAACCCGACTCGAGACTGTCCAACAGCGCTCTCCGCCTCTCTTGAGCCGTGGCCTGATCGAAGTCACGATAGCGAACGCGAGCTTTCGGTCGCGTATCGACATTGGTTCCCGATTTGGAAAGGAGGACGATGCTGGTTCCGACCTTGATACCCGGCGATTGACCTCGAACCGCAAAGACCGTTTCACTGGTACGTCCATCTGGAGCATATTCCGATATTCTTCGGTCGCCATGAAGGTTGTCGATTCGGATCGCATCGTACGCCTCGAGGTAGCGTTCCCGCATCCCGGTGAACGACAAACCGTCGAGCCACGAATAGTTCGAGATGAAGCAGACCACGCCTTGGCCGGTCTCTTCCGCAATACGCCTCTCCGCCATACGGAAGGACCGGACGTAAAGATCGTTTAGGCCTTGGCCTTTGGCCTTCCGCACGCGTTTGGTGGTCCGATAGGCCTTCGAGAGTTCGCGCTCGTCGTCAACTGCAACACCCGCGAAACCGTTATAGGGAGGGTTGCCGAGAATCACCAAGATCGGGGTCTCCCGCTTTACACGCTCGGCCCGGTCGCGTTCCTCTTCAAGCTCCGGGAAGGGCAGCGGCTTGTTCTCATGTGGTTCCCAGCCGGTTAGAGCGTTGGTGAGGAACACGCCTGCGCGCTGCGGCCCGTCGTCTGCAAGACCCGCATCGAGATTCTGCATGGTCAGCCCGACCTGCAAGTTCGCGACGACGAACGGCGCGGGCATGATCTCGAACCCGAACACGCGCTCGGGTGCCGCTCTCCTGAACTCGGCTCCAGCGAGCGCCCCGAGGCCCTGCTCTTCGAGATTGCAAGCGATCCGGCGGAGTACCTCGACCAAGTAGGCCCCGGTACCACAGCAGGGATCCAGTACATAGACGTTCTCTCCTGCGAGCCCCTCCGGGATACCGAGATAGTCCTTAAGCGCTTTGTCAACCCTAGACACCATGTAGCGGACGACTTCGGTCGGTGTATACCAGACGCCCAACTGCTTTCGGAGGGCTGGGTCGAAGGCTTCAACGGCTCGTAGAAGTACGGCACGGCTTCGCCTTCGTTGAAACGCGAGAAGAACGTTGCCCGGTCCACTCGGCCAAGCGCCGCCGATGTCCAGTCCAAGACCTCGACCAAACCCAGAGGTTCCAGTTGGCTTGGATTGGACAGCTGCTGGAACAGGGCTCTCAACACAGGGGCCCGTAGATGCCAGACCGCTTCGCGCCATCTGAAGGGTTGCGAGTCTGAGGTGGTCTCGAACAGAGGTCGGGCGTTCCGGTTCCCGTGCCGCGACCAGAGCACCCACGCGGAAAAGACGCTGTAGAAGAGAGTCTGAATGAGGGTCGATCGGAAGAATCGCTCCCCACGCGATCCCTCGAATCGAATCCCGAGCGCTTGCTCCAGCGCCTCCCGCACCACCCGCAGCGATGGCACATTTCCGGCCGCCTCAACACGGGCCAACCCGTCGCGGGCGTGGGAAGCGAACAGCTTGGCCAAGTCCCTCGGCTCGGCAAGGACAGCCCGGTGCGAGGCACACCGGGCGAGGTATTCGCCGAGGCTCGCGCCAACTTTGCCGGCGAAGGCTCTGGGCGTTTCGATCTTGCTCCAGAAGTCGGACGCATCGTCAGCCAGTCGTA
>JAJDWM010000103.1 GCA_022825595.1 Bryobacterales bacterium
GTCGAGCCCGAGCTGGAGGTGGTCGACTCCACCGGCAAGCCCGTGGCCAAGGCCGCTGTGACGCTGCGCGCTCCGGCGTCGGGGCCGAGCGTGACCTTCTTCGGCGCCTCGCGCGTGACCACGCTGACCACCGACGACAACGGGCGCGTGCGGGTATCGGGAATGTTGCCCAACACCATCGAGGGCACGTTCCAGATCGAGGTCGAGGCCGAGTTCAACAACGCCACCGCGAACGCGGTCATCACACAGTCGAACGCGGTAGCGCCGGGTGAGCCGAAGCCCAAGCGCCAGGGCATCGGCTGGAGGGTGATCGCGGCGCTCAGCGCTGCTGCGACGGTTGGCATCGTGTCGGCCGCGCTGCGCTCAGGCGACGACACGACCGCTACGCCCACGGCCATTTCGATCGGCTCGGTCACTGTCGGCGCGCCTCGCTGATGGGCGCTGGCGGGATGCAGGCAGCCGGATTCCTCCAAACGCAAGATCCACGAAAGGCGAAGTGATGAAGACGTCTCTAATGGCGACCGCGGCACTGCTGCTGGCGGCGCCGCTCGGTGCGCAGGTGCTTGTCGAGACGGAGGGGATCACCGATCCGTCCACCTTGGGCAACACCGTAGTGTTGAACGCGGAGGCCATAGGCGACCGGGTGGCGAGGTCGATCACGGTGACCTTCCAGGAGGGTCCGCTGACCCTCAGGACGATCCGCGTCGTAGGTTCTAGCGAGTTCACTTATGAGCTGGACAGCCTGAGCCGGCTCCCCGCCGTGATTCGGGGCGACCTCAAGGCGGAACTATTCGTGATCTACCAGCCGCGCACGCCCGGTCCTGCACGAGCGACTCTCGAATTCACCGTGCGGCTGGACGATGTTCCCGAGGGGGAGCCTCAGGACAGGCTCTACACGATTCCCCTGCTGGGCCAGGTTCCGGACCTGACCCTGGCGTATTCGGTGCCAGGGCGCCCCCGGCGGACCGTGCCGCCCGAGGGGCAGGTCGAATTCGGCAACCGGCCGATCAACGTGGCGACCGAAGCCACCGTGCTGCTGACCAACACCGGCAGTGCTCCCGCCACCATTCGAGGCGTCAGCATCGCAGGCGGTGCAGGGTTCGAGATCGTGTCGCCGCCCGGCTACCCGGTCATCTTGGAGCCCGGTTCAAGCCTGAACCTGCAGGTGGCGTTCACTCCCGGCGCGACCGGGAACTATCGGTCGACTCTCCAAATTGATGGGGGCGTCCTACAGGCCCGCTACTTCCTGACCGGCATCGGGGGAGACGAGCTGAGCTATTCGCTGCTGCGATACCCGCCGGGCTCGAACACCGCGATCCAGTCCCCGATCCGCTCCGGCGTGCCGATCGTTTTCGGGCAGTCCGCGAAGACCGTGGAGCTTATCGGCACGAACGCTGGGCAGACCAACGTCCTCATCGAGCAGATTCGCGTCTCCGGCCCGTTCACAGTCACGGGTATACCGCCGGTTCCGACGAGCCTGGGCCCGGGCGGCACCATCCGCCTGGCAATCGAGCCCAGAGTTCCCACGGGCGGCGCGACCGTCGGAGAGCTGGTCATCGACGACGCGGTCTTCCCGCTCGAGCTGGACTTGCCTCCCCTGCGCAACGTGAGCTTCACGACCCTAGGCAGGGTGCTGCGGCCAGGCGAGCAGGTGGGCGTAGGCCTGACGATTCCCGTACCGTATCCGGTCGACATTCGCGGAACCTTGGATCTTGAGCTCGACTCGCTGGAGACCACGAATGATCCGGCCCTGCAGTGGGCCGCCGGCGGGCGGACCGTGAACTTCCGCATCCCTGCCGGGCAGACTGCGGCCGTCTTCGCCAGCAACTCCCGCGAGGCCCAGTTCCAGGCCTCCACCGTCTCGGGAACAGTGCGGGTGCTCGCGAGCTTCGCGGCCGAGGCGTGGGGCATTGACATCACGCCGGCCGCGCAGCCGACGCTGGAGTTCACCGTACGGCTCCAGGCGCTGCCCGCCGTGCGTTTCAGCAGACAGGCGGGACCCGTGATCGCCGGGGAGCCGGTAGAACTGGGGCTCTATCTCGCCTCCCCCTATCCGGAGGCTGTCAGCGGAGTCCTGAGCCTAGTCTTCGAGCCGGCCGACCTTGATGGAGCGCCCGGCGCGTGGCAGAACCGGCGGCAGGTGGGCTTCACGATCCCTGCGGGATCCACCACCGCGATGTTCGGGGGCGGAACGGCCTCCAGCACGACCTTCGCCGCGCCAGCGGCCTCCGGCGGGCTCACCATCACGGCGAGCTTCCAGACCGAGGCGGCCGGGGCGGACCTGACCCCGGATCCAGCCCCCGAGCTGAAGCTGACGGTGACCAAGGCCTCCCTGCCCGATGTCACGTTCTCCCGCGAGGGAGGAAGCGTCCGCGCCGGCGAGAGCGTCAGTCTAGGGCTGTCCTTGGCGAGCACGTACTCGGAGGACCTGATCGGTTCGCTGCGGCTCTCCTTCGCGGCGGCGGACGTGGACGGAGCGAGCGGGCCGTGGGCCGGCGCCGGCCGGCAGGTGGCCTTCCGGATTCCGGCGGGGTCCCTGCAAGCGGAGTTCGGCGGCCAGGGCAACCGCAGCACGCAGTTCGCGATGCCGTCCTCCGAGGGGCGCGTAACGGTCACGGCCAGCTTCCAGACCGAGGCTGGCGGGGCCGACGTCACCCCGGACCCAGCTCCGGAACTGGCATTCGACGTGGGTATCGCGGCCCTTTCCGGAGTTAGTTTCACGATGCGCAGCGGTGAGGTTGCGGCGGGCTCGTCCGTTGCATTGGGCCTGAGCTTGGCACAGCCGTACTCCGAGACGCTGGCTGGCACGCTGAGCATGGCTTTCGCGGCGGCGGACGTGGACGGAGCGAGCGGGCCGTGGGCCGGTGCCGGACGGCAGGTCGCGTTCCGCATACCGGCGGGTTCGACGGCCGCGGAATTCGGCGGCGCGGGCAACCTTACGACAGAGTTCACCGCTCCGTCCTCGGAGGGGCGCCTGACGGTGACGGCCCGGCTGCAGACCGAGGACGGCGGGGCGGATGTCACGCCGGACCCGATGCCGGAAGTCTCCTTCGACGTGACGGTCGCCGCACTCCCCGCCGTGAGCTTCTCGAGCGAGGGCGGCCCAAGAGAGGCCGGTTCGGCGATGGAGTTGGGCCTGAGCCTAGCTGGGCCGTACCGGGAGACGCTGGAGGGCACGCTGAGCATGGCCTTTGCGGCGGCGGACGTGGACGGAGCGAGCGGGCCGTGGGCCGGTGCCGGACGGCAGGTCGCGTTCCGCATACCGGCGGGCACGACCGCGGCCGAGTTCGGCGGCGCGGGCAACCTGGCTACGGAGTTCGCTCTGCCATCCGCGGCGGGCCGTTTGACGGTAACCGCGCGGCTGCAGACCGAGGCTGGCGTGGACGTCACGCCAGACCCGGCCCCTGAAGTGGCCTTCAGCGTGGAGGTCTCCGCGCTTCCGGAGGTGACATTCTCGCGCGACGGCGGTGCGCTGATGCCCGGCGCCAGCGTCGAGCTTGGCCTGAGCCTGGCCGCGCCCTACGGGCAGGACTTGGCCGGAACGCTGAGCATGGCCTTCGCGGCAGCGGACGTGGACGGAGCGAGCGGGCCGTGGGCCGGTGCCGGGCGGCAGGTCGCGTTCCGCATACCGGCGGGCTCAACCGCGGCCGAGTTCGGCGGCGCGGGCAATCTGGCCACGGAGTTTTCGGCGCCGGCCGCGGCGGGCCGCATAACGGTCACCGCGCGGTTCCGCACTGAGGACGGCGGGGCGGACGTGACGCCGGATCCCGCCCCCGAGCTGTCGTTCACCATCGAGGTCTCCGCACTGCCGGAGGTGATGTTCTCGCGTTCGGCCGGAACGGTGATGCCCGGGGCGACCATGGATCTGGGCCTAAGCTTGGCCGAACCGTACGCTGCGGCGGTCTCAGGAACTTTGGTCCTGGCCTTTGCTCCGTCCGACGCCGGCGCTTCTGCCGGGGCCGGGTGGACCGGCGCGGGCCGGCAGGTCCCGTTCAGGATTGGCGCTGGCGAGACGCAGGCGATGTTCGGCGCGGGCGGCGCCGTGACGGAGTTCCGCACACCCCTCGTCGCGGGCCTGCTGACGGCGACAGCCCGATTCGAGACCGACGAAGGGGGGGTGGACATCACACCCAGCCCGCAGCCCGAGCTGGAGCTGACAGTGGAAGCAGCCGCTCTTCCGGCCATCACGTTCTCGCACACGGGCGGCACTGTGGACGCCGCCGATCAAGTGGAGATGGAGGTGACGCTTGCGGAGCCGTACAGCACGGACATCGTCGGCAACCTTTCGCTGCTGTTCGAGACGCGCGCATTCGCCAACGACCCGTCGATCCAGTGGGCGACAGGTGGCCGCCTAGCCTGGTTCACGATTCCGGCCGGCTCGAGGCTTGCTATCTATACGGGGCTCTCTTCGACCAACGCCTTCCAGACGGGCACGGTGGCGGGCGAGATCGTGATGCGGGCGCAGTTCTTCGCCGTGCCCGACGGCATCGCGAGGACACGGATCGAGCTGGCCGCAGCATCGGCGGCGGACATCACGCCCGACGTAATCCCGGAGATTCGCTTCGGCGTGATGGAGAGCGCCCCCGTGCTCAGGAGCGTAGCCTTGGGCCAGACAGGCCAAGGCGGCTTCAGCCTGCAGGTGACCGGGTACGCCACGTCCCGGATGGTGGACAGCATCGCATTCTCCTTCACGGGGGCGCAAGGCACGGCGCTCTCCACCAAGGAGCTCGTCGCGGACGTGGGCGATGCCATGCGCACGTTCTTTGGCGGAAACCAGTCCGCCGCGACGGGCGGAAACTTCATGGCCACGATCAGCTTCTCGATGGACGAGGGCGTCTTTGAGGATCTGGCCAGCGTCAGCGTGACGGCTTCCAATCCCCAGGGCGTCTCGAACACGGTGTCGCTGTCGCTGAACGACTAGGCGAGGAGTCTGGGACAAGCGGGACGCGGTCGGCGGAAGGTCGGCCGCGCCCCTATGGCTGCGTGGCGGGCGGCGGCGGACTGGGCGTGCCGTCGCGCCGGCCCAGAACGAGGTTCGCCCCAAGTCCCACCGGGCACCTCCACTTGGGACATGCGGCCCACATGCTGTACGTCTGGGGCGTGGCCCAGCTGGAGGGCGCGGAGGTCCTGCTGCGCATTGAGGACCATGACCGCCAGCGCAGCCGCCCCGCCTTCGAAGAGTCGATCTTGAGGGACATCGACTGGCTGGGATTCGAGCCTGCGAACGACGTCAGCCCGAGCCGGAGCCCGTTCCGGCAGAGCGACTGTGGCGAGCGCTACGAGCGCGCCCTGTCGCGCTTGGCCCGGGACTGGCACGTCTACCGATGCACCTGCACGCGGAAGCAGCTCGCGCAGGCCGTGCGGCCGCTGCCGACGGGTGAGAGGCCCTACCCCGGAACGTGCAAGAGACTTATGCATCCGGCGGACGTGCCCCACTCGCTTCGCGTGGCGTGGCATCCCCGCGCGTCGCCGGAGTGCTTCGAAGACGGCCTGCAAGGCCCCCAGAAGCAGGAGCCCCGGCTGCAGTGCGGAGACATGGTGGTGCGCGACCGGCTGGGCCAGTGGAGCTACCAGTTCGCGGTCACGGTCGACGACTTGAGCCACAGCATTGACTTCGTCGTTCGGGGGTTGGACCTGCTCGAGTCGACCGGCAGGCAGTTGCGGCTCGCTCGAATGCTGGGTCGGGCGCGGCCGCCGCGCTATTATCACCACCCGCTGCTGGTGGACCAGCACGGCGAGAAGCTGGCCAAGGGCCGTGGGGCCTTTCCGATTCGCTCCCTGCGGGCCGCGGGGTGCGCCCCGCTGGACGTGCTCGGACGGGCAGCGCTCGGGGCAGGCCTGCTAACCGAGCCGGGCCCGGTCCGTGCGTCCGAGGCCGGCCCGCTCGTCGAGCGGGCGCACACGGCATGGCGAGGCCAAGACCGGTGCCGGCCGCAATGATCGCATCACCCGGCCTTCTTGGAGGAGCCAGCCCCGGAGGGCACTTTGACTAGCTGGCACATCTGCATCAGCCGCTCATAGGCCCGCCAGCCAAGATGCACGGGCAACGACCCAATGCTGTCCCCAGTGTTCAGCATTGCCTCGCCGTGCGGTTGCGCTTGCCTCGCCAGTCGGGGTGCGAGTGGCGCTCCGGTAGTGAGAATGAGCCCCTTGTTGTGGTCGTGGCGGTGCTTGACGAGTGCCGTGATCGTGTCGACACTCCATTGCGTCGACCGGCCCTCGCCCAAGGAGTCGATGAGCAGGACGTCCGCACGCGCAACGGCTCGTGCCACACGATGGCCGCCCTGCGCGGTCTGACGGTCGGAGCTGAGGCGGTCGCCGAGCACCTTGAGAAGGCCGTGGTAGTCGAAGTACAGGCAGCGGATGCCCTTTTCGGCCAGCAGCCTGAGCGCTGCTACGCCCAAGTGCCGGACACGGTCCATGTCTGACCCGTGCAGCAGCAGGCCTCGCTTGGCGCCGACGGGGTATTCATCAGCAAAGCGCTTGGCTCTTGTGGCGACCAGGTGCAGGTCGTTGAAGCGCCGCCGGTCCCGGTCGTGGCTCGGATACTCCAGATTCTCGAAGGACAGGTCGGCCAGTCTTGGTGGCAGGCCGAGGCGCGCCTTCCGGGCGGCGGAAGCCAGGCTCGACCGACACTGGCAGCGCCGTGCCACCATTTCATCTCCCCGACTGACTTGGATCCACCCGGTGTCCTCGCACTGCTCGCACATCGCCGCAGTCCCCTAGCCAGGCCCCTCAGAACCCATTCCATCCTATTCAATGGTGGCCAGGATGTCGCCCGATGCCACCGAATCGCCCGGTCGCACCGACACAGAGAGCACGATTCCGCCGCACGGGGCGCGCATCTCGTTCTGCATCTTCATCGCTTCGACGACCATCAGGCCTTGACCGCTCGTGACGCTCTGGCCCTCTTTGACGAGTATGGCAACGACCTTGCCCGGCATGGAGGCTCGGACCTGCCCCGCACCGCCTGACACGGCATTCCCGGCCGCGTCGGGCAGCTGTCGAGGGTCGACGACCGCGATCCGGAACGTCAGCCCCTCGGCGCAAGCTTCCAGCGAGCCGTCGGTCGCGGGCGAGACCGAGACGAAGTGCTGCTGTCCGTCCACGATCACCGAATACTCGCCATCCCCGACGCGGGCAATGTCGGTTGTCATTTGCCGCCCGTCCGTCTCGCACACACCGGGACCGATCCGCAGACTGAAGTCTTGGCCATCGACGACCAGCTTGAGATCGCTCACTCGTCCCGGCTCCAGTCGCCCAGCATGGACCGGCGGCCTACCCTGCCCCAGCGCGAGTCGCCTCTAGCAGGGCGTACCGTCTTTGACGCCGCATGTTCCTTTGTCCACTGGACACAGGCGAGCATCGCCGCCAGGCGGGCCGAGCCCGACGCTTCGGGAAGGTTGGCAGGCGTGCTGGGCAGCTCCCGTTCGAGGAACTCCGTGTCGACATCCCCGGCTCGGAACCGCGCATCCTCCACCAAGGCCCTGAACAAGTCCACAGTGGTGGCGATTCCTTCGACGGAGGTCTCCCGGAGTGCGGTCCGCAGCCGGGAGATCGCCTTCTGGCGCGTCCCCGCCCAAGTGCACAGCTTGGCGATCAAGGGGTCGTACTCGATGGGTACGGTCCAGCCTTCGTTCGCGCCGAGGTCGACCCGCACGCCGGGCCCGTCGGGCATGGACATGCGCCGGATCCGCCCGGGTGACGGCATGAAGCCGAGGCGCGGGTCCTCGGCGTAGATGCGGCACTCGATCGCGTGTCCCCGGGGCTTCACGTCTTCCTGCGAGAATTCCAGGCGCTTCCCTGCGGCGATCTGGATCTGCTGGCGGACCATGTCGATGCCGGTAACGAGCTCGGTGACGGGATGTTCGACCTGCAGCCGCGTGTTCATCTCGAGGAAGTAGAACCTGTGTTGGTCGTCCATCAGGAACTCGATGGTCCCGGCATTGGCGTAGGAGACCGCGCGGGCTGCGGCGACCGCGGCGTCGTACAGCCGGCCGCGGATTCCCGGACGACGCTCCACCAGTGGAGAGGGGCTCTCCTCCAGGACCTTCTGGTGTCGTCGCTGGAGACTGCACTCGCGCTCGCCCAGATGCACGGTGGCGCCGTGCTCGTCGGCCAGGATCTGCACTTCGACATGTCGCGGCCGCACGATGGCCCGCTCGACATAGACTGCCGGGTCTCCGAAGGCCTTGCGGGCCTCCTCGCGCGCCTGTACCCAAGCCCCGGCAAGCTCGCCGGGCCCGCCGACCAGCCGCATGCCCTTGCCGCCGCCCCCGGCCGCCGCCTTGAGCATGACCGGGTACCCTAACCCTTGCGCGATTGCCGCCGCCTCGGAAGGCCGGGCCGTGGCCGTGAGCGCGCCGGGTACGACCGGCACTCCAGCGGCCGACATGATCTCCCGGGCGCGCGTCTTAATGCCCATTGTCCGGATCGCGCTGGCTGGCGGACCGATGAACTTGATCCCGCGGTCGGCGCAGGCCTCCGCAAACTCGGCGTTCTCGCTGAGGAAGCCGTAGCCAGGGTGGACGGCGTCCGCGCCGCAGCGCTCCGCCGTATCGAGGATCCGCCGAGCATTGAGGTAGCTCTGCGCGGCCGGCGCTTTGCCGATGCCGTAGGCCTCGTCCGACAGGCGCACGTGCCGGGCCTCGCGGTCTACTTCGGAAAACACGGCCACTGCCTCGATGCCCATCTCGCGGCAGGCGCGGATGACGCGGACTGCGATCTCGCCGCGGTTGGCGATGAGGATCTTGCGAAACACGGCCTAGGACAGGGTGCGGTCGCGAGTGCGGCCGCACTTCGGGCGGTTGGTCAGTTCAGGTAGAGGAATGCGTTGAGGTTGAACATCGCCAGCGCGAACTCGCGCAGCGGGCTCTCGGAGAGGAACTCCCGCGCCAGCTCGGCCTCACCGGCGGTGGGAGGCCGTCCTGCGGTCAGCATGTAAGCGTGCCGGATGACGCGCTCGGAATCTTCGCCGGCCTCTCGCTGCAGCATGTCCGCGAAACGCTCCGCGAGGTCGTTTGAGGTCCTGCCGTTGAGCAGCTCGAGCGCTTGGGGCGCGTGGGTGCTGGACTCGCGGCGGGCGCAGCTGGTAAGCAGAGGCGGCTGGTCGAATACCTCCATGAACGGCAGCCGCAAGTTGCGCTTTGCTATCAGGTACACGGACCGCCGCCAATGCTGGCCCGCGTCTCGGGCCACCCTCCATTGGGTGGGGTCGTAGAGCAGGTCCACGAGTTCGGGCTCGACGGGCAGCATCACGCTCCTGCCTCCGTACTCGAGATTGAGGGTGCCGGCCGCGGCCAGCATTGCGTCGCGCACTTCTTCGGCGCTGAGGCGACGGCGGGGACCGCGCCAGAGCAGATGGTTGAGAGGATCGCTCTCGATGGCGGCATCCCGCTGGCCCGGATTCTCCGACGCTTGGCGGTAGGTGCTGCTGGTCAGCACTATGCGGTGGACGTGCTTGAGGCTCCAGCCTGAGGCGACCAACTCGTTCGCCAGGAAGTCGAGGAGGTCCGGGTGGGTCGGGCGCCCTCCCATGAAGCCGAAGTCATTCGGCGTGCTGACTATCCCGGCTCCGAAGTACGCCTGCCACACCCTGTTGACCGCGACCCTGGCCGTCAGCGGGTGGTCCGGGCCCGTCAGCCAGGCCGCCAGGTGCGTGCGCGGGTTCTCGGTGTCCGGCGGCAGCGTTGGGGCGTCCTCCTCAAGCAGCACTCCCGGGGGCCGCGGGTTGACGGCTTGGCCGGGCTTTGTGTGGTCCCCGCGCTGAAGCAGGTGCACCCGCGTGCGGTCTTCGAGGTCGTTGCGCACCGTTGCCAAGGTCGGCGGCGCGGGCGGAAGGCTTGCCTCCAGCTCGTCGTGGCGGGTCTGCAGCTTGCGGCGCTCCTCGCCCTCCGCAAGCCGTATCTTTCCGCGCAGGGACTTCATCTCGGAGGCGATCTCCTTGGTCTGTTCCTGCCACTCTTTGATCGTTGCGTTGCCCTCGAAGACCTCGTTCGACTCCCGCGAAGCGCCGAAGTACGCTTGTAGGCGGTAGTAGTCCACCTGCCGAATGGGGTCGAACATGTGGTCGTGGCAGCGGGCGCAG
Source organism: Bryobacterales bacterium (assembly GCA_022825595.1). Lineage (GTDB taxonomy): Bacteria > Acidobacteriota > Terriglobia > Bryobacterales > UBA6623 > VXMF01. Next base: position 10,088 of record JAJDWM010000103.1, read on the forward strand.
CCGACCGTGAGCCCGAGGAATGCGGCTCCGACGATGTCCGTGCGCTCTGTGAGCACTTCGTTGCGGCTAGAGGCCACTTCTTGGTTGCCCGCGTTTCGGCGGACAGGCCCGAGCCTGTTGAATCCGGCCGCTGCCAGCAGTTCCCGGTCCTGCGGGGACTCCCGGGGCTCGCCGGCACCCTCGTCTCCACTGAGTTGCTCCCGGACGAACCTGTCGAAGGGCTTGTCTCGGTTGAAGGAGTCGATCACGTAGTCCCGGTAGCGCCACATGCCGGGCAGGTATCGGTCGTACTCGAAGCCCTCCGTCTCGGCGAAGCGGACGACGTCAAGCCAGAGCTGTGCGGCGCGTTCCCCGAATCTCGGACTGGCGAGCAGCCGGTCGACGAGCCGCTCCCAAGCGCCGGGCGCTGTGTCCGTCAGCGCAGCCTCGAGCTCGGCGGCGGTCGGTGGCAGCCCGGTTGCGTCGAAGTAGGCTCGGCGCACCAGAGTGGCGCGCGGTGCCTCAGGGGCGGGCTGTAGGCCCTCGTCTCGCAGGCGGGCCCAAACGAAGGCATCGACGGGGTTCGCGACCCAGTCCGACACGGTGGCAGGCGGCCTGACGGCCGGTCGCGGCTGGAAGGACCAGAATGCCCGCTCCGACTCGCTGTACTCCGCCGCTCCCAAGATGCCCGCTAGGGCAAGCGTCCATCCCAGTCGCCTCATCACCGCATCTAGACCCGCAGAATGATTGTAGCCAACGCGGCTTGGCTGGCGGCCTCAGGAAGCAGGCGAGTCTAGGTTCTTCGCCGAGCCGAGAAGGATCGCCAGCCAGCGGGTCTCCGGGTAATGCTCAAGGGCGAACTTGACGGTGATGGTGAGGGGCGGCGACAGGAGCATGCCGACTGGGCCCAGCAGGAATCCCCAGAACACTAGGGAGGTGAAGGCGACCAGCGGTGACAGGCCCACGCTGCGACCCAGAAGGTTCGGCTCGATGATGCTGCCAACGGTCAGGTTGATCGCCAAGTAGCCAGCCGCGGCGACCACGGCGATTCCCGGGCCGTGCTGCATGAGGGCGATCAGCACGGCAGGCACCGCCGCCGCGACCGACCCGATGTTGGGCACGTAGTTGAGGACGAAGGCCAGCAGCCCCCAGAAAATCGCATAGTCGACACCCAGGATCAGCAGCCACAGGCAGACCGCAACGCCGGTCAGCATGCTGGTCACGGTCTTGATCGCAATGTAGTTCTCGACCGAACGGACGAAGTCCCCCAGCTTGGACCACGTCTCCGGCGACTGGCGGAGAAGAACGCGAAGCTTCGCCGTCAGGTCAAAGGACTCGAACAGCATGAAGGCAACGGTCAGCGCCACTAGGACGGCCTTGAGGAACACGTTCCCGAACTGCAGCAACGTGTTGGCGGCCATGCTGGCGGCCGTGCTCAGAATCTCGCGCAGCTGTAGCTGGTCCCGGAGGTTCTGGTAGCCCTCGGTCAGCCCAACTCTGCCCAAGAATTCCTCTAGCATGACCAGCCCTAGGCTCCAGCGGTCCTGAAGCTGCGTCTGGTAGGTCGGAAACCTCTCCGCGAAGTTGCTCAGCGACGCCGCCGAGAGCGTCGCCACTAAGGTCATGGCACCGACGATGGCGGCGATCGTCATCAGCACAGCGAGCACGCGGGGCACGCGGTGGCCGTGCATCCAGTGGACTGGCCGGCTGGCGAGGATCGCGAGGAATAGGGCCAGCGCGAACGGCACCACGATGGGCGCTGCAGCCTTCAGGCCCGCAAGCACGATCACCGCTGCGGCGACGCTCGTCAGCGCAGATACGATGCTGGGCCTTCGCTCGTGCGGCATCTTCGCCGATCCTGATTGGGACCCGGGCGAATCGCCGCCGGGCTGTCTCTCAGGATACCGCGAGGGCCCTTGAGCCGGACATCGAGCGGTCCGATAGACTAGCAGGACAGGCCCTGCTGGGGCCGGCAGATATGGACCCATCGAGCAAGAGATTCTTCGGACCCTGGATCATCGCGAGCTGTTTCGTCACGTTCGGCCTTTCCACTGGATTCCCCTACTACAACATCGCCTTCTTCTTCGATTATTTTCGGGACGGGCACGAATGGACGCAAGTCTTGGTGACCACCGGTGCGCCGATAGCCGTGCTGCTGACGATCTGGATCGGCCCGGTGATCGTCCCGAAGGTGTCCCCGAGGCTGCTGATCCTCATCGGGACATTCCTGACGTTCCTCTCTTTCCAGTGGTTCGGGAGGCTGAGCGGGAACGAATACGAGTACTACGCGGCGTGGTGCTTGTACATGACCGGGTATTTCCTTTCGGGCCCGATCCCGCACCAGATCATCATTTCCAACTGGTACAAGCGCCGACGGGGTATGGCGATGGGGATCACCTACGTCGGGGTGGCGGTCATAGGCGCGCTTTGCAACCGCTTGGCGCCCTTCCTGACGAGCGGGGCACGGGACCGCAGCCAGGCACCCGAGTGGCTGCAGGTGCTCTTCGAGAACTTCACTGCCAACACTGGCACCTACACGGATTCGCTGCAACTGCTCAGCTTCCTGATGATTGTGGTATGGCCGATAGCCATCTTCGTCATCCGCGACCGCCCGGAAGACAAGGGACAGTTGGCCGACGGCGACGAGGCACGTGCGGTCGACGAGGCGCCTCAGGTCGCCGATTCGGACGGAGAGACGCGGGTGATGAGCTTCAGGGAGCTGTCCAGGTACAGGGCGTTCTGGCTTCTCTTGGTCGGCAGCGCGGCGTCGATCGGATCGATCGCGGCGGTCAACTTCCTGATGAAGTTCGTCTATGAGGAGCAGGGCTTCACGGATCAGC
>JAJDWM010000761.1 GCA_022825595.1 Bryobacterales bacterium
ACCGAGGTCGAGGTCGACGGGGCGTCCCAGCGCGTTCCGGTGAGCGGCAAGACGTTCGCGCTAGCTTTGCCGCCGCGCACCCAGGCCCGACTCGTGCTGGGCATGAAGCGCTTCGTCCACGAGCCGAGTCTGGCCCCACCGTGGTGAAGGTCGAAGCGCTATAATTCGGCCGTCCATTCCTCATACGCCCGCCGCACCGCTTCCCGATCAACGAACGGCCGGTACAGGAGCCGCGCCCGGTAGCGATAGGTCCGGCCGATCTCCGGGGCGCGGATGACATACTGCCAGTCCCAGGCCGGGCTGTGCGGGTCCGGCCGGCCGCGTTCGTCCCGGATGAAGTTCCACAGGGCGAAGCGGATGGGTGCCTCCTGGTCAAACATCATCGCATAGACCATCCGGTCGTCCGCGCTCGACAGGTCGCCGTCGCCGTCCGCCAGACCGTAGTAGAACGGCAGGAGGAAGCGCTTGCGGGGATCTTCGACGATGTTGAGGGTTTCGGCCCCTTCTTCGTACGGGAGGGGATCGACCGAGGCGTGGGCGACGGTGCCGGTTTCGAAGTGGCCGTCCGCAAGGTCTTCGCCGAAGCGGATCCAGCCTTCCTCCTCTTCACAGGTCCCGTAGAAATGGATCGCCCGGCCGCAGGTGCGGTTCATGTAGGAAGCCCACATGAAGGCGACGTACCCGAGCGGGGCGCATCGTTCGTCGGTCAGGCGGGCGGTGAACTCCATATCGACGCAGTCCGGCCCGAGGCAATAGCGCATCGCGCTCTCGATCCCCCAAGAGGAGTCCGCGGCCGGGTGGCAGACCGACGCTTCGCCGGGAGCGTGGGAGAGGAGGAGGCAGCGGTCCTTCCGAGGGGTGAACATCGAGCGGGCGGCGTCGGCCGCCGCGCCGTTCATGATGTGCTCGAAATTGAGGCCGACGGCGTCGTCCCGATAGAGATTCTGGTCCGGGTAGCTCAGATGGCACAGGGAGGTAAAGCCGCTTCCCTGGCGGTCGGCGTTCGCCTCGTTGTCGAGGAGGAGGCCCCTGAAGGAGCCGCCGCTCAGTCTGATTGTCGATGCCATGCCGCTTCAGATCCGCCTGCTGCTCGTTCCTGCCAAGTCACGCTCTGCTCCGTCTCGGGGTGTCGCCGCTGGTCTGGCCTGCTGGGGTTGTCTTAGGCGTCGTCCCTGCTCCGCGCGGGTGCCTATCTGCCCTACTATAGATCCGCACCAGACGCGTCAATCGCGTCAATCGCCTAAACTGGCGAGGCCAGATTGACCGAGCCAGCGGGTGCCTTGGTCAACAAGGCCGACGAAACGGCCCTGCGGGCACCAGTACTCAAGTTGTTGGGGCCGGTGCCGATGGCTTATATTCGGTCGGCGACGCGAAGACGTCCACGGGTGGCAATTCTCCTCCCCCGACTCCAGCCCTCCTCACGCCACGTCGCCCCCGGTCAACCCCGTGACCCAACGGAAAACTGCGCGATGCATTCGACGTACGCAGTGCTGTTTCGCCGCACCGCCGCTACCCTGATGACGATCTGGCTGGGCGCGTGCCAAGCACCCGAATCGCCAGCACCGAACCCGGAGAGAGACCGGCTCCGCACGCTCGGGCACACCTACTTCCGCCAAGCCCGGTACCGCGACGCACTCGCCGCGTATCAGCAGGCAGTGGCCCTAGACTCCCTCTCCGCAGAAGCCCACTGCCATCTGGCCACGGCCTATATGAAACTGGGCCGCAGGGATTCGGCTGAGACCGCGTATCTGACCGCCATTCGCCTAAATTCGAGCCTTGTTCTGGCCTACCACAATCTGGCCGTGGCCTACGGAGAAATGAAACGCCATCGGGAGGCAATTGCGCTGCTGGAAGAGGCCGTGCGCATCGATCCGGGCACGGCTCCCTCGTACCGTCTTCTGGCCGGTCTGCATCAAGAGCAGGGAGCGTACGACCAAGCCGAGGAGGCCCTGGTACGGGCCGTGGCGGCCGATTCGACCGATGCTGAGGCGCTGTGTGCCCTGGGTCGGCTTCTCCGGCTGCAGGGACGCCGGGCAGAATCCGAGGAGCTGTTGACGCGCGCTGTCAGGTTCGATCCCGACAACAAGGAGGCCCACCGAGAACTCGGGGTACTCTATACCTACCTGGAGCGCTACGAGGAGGCCGAAGGAATGCTGCGCCGGGCTCTTGAGATCGACCCAGCCTATCCCGAGGCATACTACAGTCTGGCCAATCTATACTCTGCCCAAGGACGCAAGAAGCAAGCCCAGATACTGCTCGACCGCTTTGCCGAACTGAATCGACGGGCCGACCAAGTGCGAGCCATAGAAAAACAGATGAATCAGACCGGCGACCTAGACTCCTATCTGGCGGCGGGACGGTCCTACGGCGAGCTCGGCCGGTGGAACCAAGCCATCGGTATGTACCGAGCGGTCCTAGAACGCCAGCCCGAGCATGTCAGAGCCCTCTCAGGATTGAGCCACGCCCACCTAAATCAGGGCAACCTAGACGAGGCGCTGGCGCTGGCCCGCCAGGTGATCGCCCAAGCCCCGAATCAGCGCGAGGCCTGCGAGGCCCACTTCACCATCGGTTATGTGGAGGCCAAGAGTGGGCGTCTGGACCAAGCCCGTCGATCCTTCGAGCAGGCCCTGCAAGTAGATACTACGTTTGCCAAGGCGCACCACGCCCTAGGCAACGTGGGGCTGCTTCAGAGTCGCTTGGATCAGGCCGAGCAGTCCTACAAGGCAGCGATCCGCCACCGACC
>JAJDWM010000287.1 GCA_022825595.1 Bryobacterales bacterium
GGTGACGGACACATACCGGGGAGGAAAGCCCGAGATCAACCTGTCTCTGACATCCGAAGGGGAAGCCTTGGGGCTCACCCTTCAGGATCTGGGCCGTCAGGTCCGGCAAGGATTCTTCGGCGAAGAAGCCCAGCGGATCCAGCGCGGCAGGGATGAGGTGCGGGTGATGGTTCGCTACCCGCGCCAAGATCGGCGCAGCGTAGCATCGCTGGAGCAGATGCGGGTGCGCACACCGACGGGGGACGAGGTGCCTTTCTCGACCGTAGCCGCAGGGTCCTTGGGGCGTGGCCCGACCTCCATCACCCGAGTGGACAGGAGGCGATCGGTGAACGTCCAAGCGGAGGTCGACGAAGCCATCACGTCCGGGGGGGCAGTGTCGAGTGCGATGGAGGCCGAGTTCCTGCCGCAGCTGACCGCCCAGTATCCAGGGTTGTTGTACTCCTTCGAAGGTGACGAAGCCGAATTCGGGGAATCGATTGACGGTCTTGCACGCGGGCTCGCGGCTGCGCTGTTCGTGATGTTCGCAATGTTGGCGATCCCCCTTCGAAGCTACGTCAAGCCGGCGATCATCGTCAGTTCCATCCCGTTCGGAATGGTCGGAGCCATCTGGGGTCACTGGCTGCTGGGATTGGATGTCAGCTTCCTGTCGCTATGCGGAATGGTGGCGCTGGCCGGCATCGTCGTGAACGACGGGCTCGTCCTAGTCTCGTTCATCGAGGGCTTCCGCCGGGAGCAGGGGAACCTACGCGAGGCGGTCGTTCTGGCAGGTCAGGCGCGCTTCAGGGCCATTGTGCTCACATCCCTCACGACCGCTGCCGGCGTCACGCCGCTGATGTTGGAGAAGAGCATCCAGGCCCAATTCCTGATTCCGATGGCGGTGGCCCTGTCTTCCGGTGTGCTGTTCGCCACGGTGGTCACGCTCGTGATGGTCCCGACGCTCTACCTGGTCTTGGAGGACTTCCGCGCGGTGGCGCGCTGGCTGCTGTGGGGAAAGAGGGGTGCGACGGTTCGGGCACTTCCGAAGAACGCGGCTTCAGAGGCTGCATCCGGAGATTGAGCTCTCGGGGCAGGAACCGCGTAGGAGGCGACGCAAACGCCTGGCCAGTCCCGGACAGATGCCTCGGGGGGCCGCATATAGTGGGGACCGTCATGCGTGACTGGAGATTCTCGAGCTCTTTCGTCTGGCAGTGCTTGGCCACCGGGGCCATCGCCCTGTCGGTCCTTGCCTGCGGTGAGCGCACGTCCAGTCCCCCATCCCCCAACATCATCTTTCTGCTGACGGACGATCAGCGCGCCGACGCCCTCGGCATAGCGGGGAATCCCGTTGTGACGACACCAAACCTCGACCGGCTTGCAATGGACGGCGTTCGCTTCACGGAAGCTCACGTCGTGGCACCAGTCTGCATGCCCAGCCGAACAAGCTTCCTCAACGGGCAGTACGAGAGGGTGCACCAGATCGGGTTCTCCTCGCCGAATGTCCTCTCGGACACGCAGTGGGCCCACACATACCCTGCGCTCCTGCGCGACGCCGGCTATCACGTCGGCTTTGTGGGCAAGATCGGTCTGCAGCAGTATTCCTTCCGCGGAAGGCCGCTGGAGAAGTTCGATTTCTGGCGCGGGCATGACGATTGGGCCCGCTTCTGGCCCAAGGAGTTCGACCACCTGTCGATCTACCACGACTCCGAAGCCGACATCGTCACTCCCGTCATGAGCGAGAGCATCGAGCGATTTCTCGATTCCGCTCCCAGCGACCGGCCATTCATGCTCTCAGTTAGCTTCTCCGCACCGCACGGGTCCATCTCAGGTAGCATGCTCTACCCAGACGAAGAGGGCCAGACGCGCATGAACAGCCCTGCCAACGACCACCCGAGGCTGGCCGACCACCCGGTCTACGGATCCCTATACCGAGACGCCAATCTACCGCCGCCACGCTCGTACGCGGACGACACAGGCACGCACATCCCGCTCGACGTGCACCCTCGCGAAGGGCGCATGGCGACTTACTCGTACACGTATCAGGGCGAGGACGTATTGCGGGAATACCAGGTCCGCTACTACCAGTTGGTTCACGGTGTGGATGTCGCCGTCGGCAAGCTTCGGGACAGCCTTGATCGCCGAGGGCTGACGGAGAACACGGTGCTGATCTTCTCGAGCGACCACGGAATCCTCCTCGGCGAGTACGCCATGGGGGGCAAGTCGCTGCTGTACGACCTCACGACTCGAGTCCCACTGATCGTGTGCGACCCGCGGGCACCGGAGACGGCGGGCAGGACCGTGGACGAGCTCGTGTTGAGCATCGATGTGCCGGCTACGATCGCTTCGTACGCCGGAGTCGATCCGCCCCGCAGCATGCAGGGTCGGGACCTTCGTCCGCTCATGGCCTCTCCCGACATGCAATGGCGGGACGAGATATTCTTGGAGAGCCTATTCCTGCTGCGTACGGGACCATTCATGGAGGCCGTCCGGACGAAGGGCTGGAAATACGTCCGTTACTTTCGCAGCGACAGCGCATCCTATGGCGAGACGGATGTCGATTTCACGGGTCGCGAGCCGGACTTCGAGCAACTGTTTGACTTGGCTGCGGACCCAAGCGAGGAGCGCAACCTAGTCTCGGACCAAGGGCATGCCGAGCGCTTGGAGGCAATGCGGGCTAGCTGCAGACGCCATTCGGCCGCGCTCGTTCAGGCCCGTGCTGACCTTGAGAGCTTTCCTCGTTGAGCCATTGTCCCTCTAGGACCGCGGCCCTGCCGGGCGGGAGTGCACCCTGCGACGCCGATTGAGGTTGAGCGGTGCGCGGGCCGGGTCACCGCCGACGGTGGTGCCCGGGGCCGCCCGAAGTGGACAAACCCGGTCGTACAGCGCAAAGGCCGGACGAGGCGACTCCTGTGGTGGCCGGAGTTACTTTCCGGCGTCTGCCGAGGCCGAGCCATCGAGGCGCGCGTTCACCGCGTCGATGCGCCGACGAATATCCCTGGATGCGGCATCGACAATCAGCCAGACGCCCAGCAGGACGCCGATTCCTGTCAAGACCGTTGCGATGAGCAAGCTGTTCATTGGTGTCTGAATTCTAGCGCGCCCATGCTGCCAACACGCAGTGAGCGCCTCGGACCGGGATGGCTATGTCGAGTTGCTTGGACGGATTGCGACCGCTCCTGGAAGACTTGGGCAAGAGATACGTGTTCGCGATCTCGCGGCGACGGCGCTGAATAGTAAAGGCTACTACTGGCTGCGCGTGGCGTCAGCCTTGCAGAATTGGGCCGCGGTCCGGGGCGCACGCTTCGCCGTGAAGCGCTCTCAGGACGGGCGGCTGCGGGCTTCGCGGCCAGAGGGCCTGCGCAACGCCGCCCGCTACGCCCGTGCTCGGGCCCGGGTTGTTGGTGGATGGGTCTCCAAAGATAGAGGCGCTCGCAAGCGGAGGGAAGCGGTGATCGTACTAGGACGAGAACTGACCGGTGTTGACGCTTCCGCGGACGCTTCGAAGCCAGCCAGCGCGGGGCCTTTAGTCACGGGCTGGCCTACCGGCAATCGCCGACGGCCGCCGGCGGACAATCCCCCGAAGGTGCCCAAGTGATCCTCTCGTGTGCCGCCGAGGGACGCGGACCACGTTAGTCACGCGGCCCGGCGGGAAGGATGTGTCGGCTTTCCCGGGCCGCCCTCCACATCCCCTCGCTGTCGAGGGGCGCGCCAGGATCTCCCTGCGACCGCATCCACCGATCTACTTCGGTCGCCAGCCTTTCGCGCACTCCCGTCAATGAAGGATCTTGGGAGAGGTCCTTCATCTCGTATGGATCGGCCGCAACGTCGTAGAGTTGCTCCGCCGGACGTCGCAAGAATCGCTGTAGCAAGTCCACCGCTCTCGAATTGATGCTCGTGTCGTCGGACGGGCCTGTCGACGCCAGCCAGCTCTCCCAGAACCAGTTTGGGCGGAAGCCGCCCATCATGTGCTTCTCGAAGAAGAGCCTTCCGGGCCGAAGATTGCGGATGTAGTGCCACTTGGCGTCCACAACAGACCGTATGGGGTAAGGCGGACCCTCAGGAACGTTGTTGTGCATCAAATAAACGTATTCGCGGTGGGTCGACGCCGTTCCGGTGAGCACTGGAAGGAAGCTTGACCCGTCGAGCGTGCCATCTTGGTCCGCACCTGACGCAGCCAGCAGCGTCGGAACGACGTCGGCGTACTGCACCAGTGCCGCAGTGCGCCGCCCGGCCTCGATCACGCCGGGCCAGCG
>JAJDWM010000432.1 GCA_022825595.1 Bryobacterales bacterium
TCGGTCGGCTCGTAGCCCGTCAACATCTGGTAGATGGCCGCCGTATGGTTGAAGAGCCCGGCCGGCGTGTAGCTCATGGAGCGGATCAGGGTGCACTTGTCGACCGTCTCGGCCAGCATCGGCATTGTCTCGCTGAGCTGAATGCCGGGAATCTTGGTCTTTATCGGCTTGAACTCACCGCGCACATTGGACGGCGCGTCCGGCTTCGGATCCCAAATATCGATGTGCGATGGCCCGCCCTGCAGAAACAGCACGATGACCGACTTCGCCGACCCGAATCCCGTCGACCCCTCATAGCGGCTGGGTGCTATGGCTGCGTTGGCCCTGTCCTGCAAGCGCAGCACGTCTTGGAGAGTCATGCCGAACAGGCCCAAAGACCCGATCTTCATCAAGTCGCGGCGCGTGGAGCCGTCGCAGAAGCGGGCCAGATGGCGATTCGGAATCGTCAGCATGCATACAACATATCAGAGAAACACCAGAAAAGATCCCCCTCTGGAGAGCTCGGACCGCCGATTCGGTGGCCCATTTGCCGCGATCGGCCCGTTCCAGTTGGATTCCCTTCGCGATTTGGCGCGTCCGCGCTGGTCTTCAGCCGACCCCCTCGGGAGGCCCGTGCACTTCGGGCAGGTGCCGATAGCAGCCCCTGTAGTCCATTCCGTAGCCCACCACGAACACGTCGGGGATTTCGAAGCCCAAGTAGTGGATGGGCACGTCGCAGAGCCTTCGGGACGGTTTGCTCAATAGCGACGCCAAGCGCACGGACTTCGGCGGCGGCAGGCCGCCGGCCGTGCGTTGGGAGAAGAAGCGGAACAGTGCCTTGGCGGTTCTGCCGGAGTCCACGATGTCCTCTACCAGGAGGACTGTGGCACCCGACAGCCCCTCGTCCATTGCGAACCGAATGTCCACGCTACCACTGCTCTCGGTTGAGCCGCCGTAGCTTGAGACCTGAAGGAAGAACGTGTCGACGCCGATGCCCCGGAGGCCCAGCTCTCGCACAAGGTCTGCCGCGAAGAGCCAGGCGCCGTTGAGCACAACACCCACCTGCAGACGTTGCCCGGCCGGACCTAGGATCTCGGCATACTCCCGGGCGATCTGATCCCCCAATTCCTTCACCCGCTCCGCAATCCTTGCGCGCGGTATCAGCACCGGGCCTTGGCCCGGGAGGCCGGAGGCCCTCAGCGGGGACATCGGCGGCTCCTGCGGCTTGCCTGTTTCAGGCCCACGACGGAAAGCATTCGGCCGGTGCGCCCCGCCTCGGCCCGGTGCGAAAAGAAGCGCTCCACGTCGCAGTGCGTGCAAAGCCGAGCCGTCATGACCATCCGCACGCCACAGTCGGCCAGCTGACCTTCCAGCGCACCGGCCAGGTCCACGTGCGGCTTCCCGCCATCGTCGGCCACCCAGCGCTCGGGAAACTGGGACGCGACTTCCTCGCCGACTTCGAAGCAGCACGCCCCGATCCCGGGGCCGACCGCTGCCTCAATCTCTCGCGGGCGGGCGCCAAGGTCGGCTGCCAGGCCTTGCACGGCGCGGGGCAGCACTCCGGCGACCGTACCACGCCAGCCCGCGTGCACTGCCGCGACGGCGCGGCTGCGAGGGGCGACCAAGAGGACGGGCAGGCAGTCCGCCGTTCGCACGCCCAGCAGTACGCCGGGCGTGGCACTGCCGACCGCGTCCGCCTCCGGCCTGGCTGCGCCCCAGGGCGCATCCGCACGCACCCAGCGGCCCGAGTGGACCTGCCGGAGCATTGCCGTGCCACATCGGCCGGCCTGGAAGACGGAGGCGATCTCGCTGTCGCCCGGCCAGCGAAGGAAGTCTCCTGTGGCGCGCGTAGAGAAGCCGTGCGCCAACCAGCCGTCCCAGCCGTCCCAGCGCTCCACCCGCAGAATGCCGCGCGTACCCAGCCTGAACATGGCCGCTTACAGGCCCAGCAGCCATGCAGGGTTGCGTCGCACCATCAGGTCGAGTTCGGCCTCGCTGAAACCTGCCTTTGCCAACTTTCCCAAAAAGACAGCCAAGCCGTCGGTGTGCAATGGGTTCATCGACTGACCGAGGTCGCTGGTGACGACAATGCTCTCAGGCCCGATCGCCCGTATGGCGCTCACATAGGCGTCGAACTTCTCGGCTTCCGAAATGTCCCATGTCGGGTTCGTGTCGAGGGTGGCGCCGACAGGGTATTCGAGCATGGCACCCAGTAAGGCCGCCTTGCGCTGCTGGTCCACCCCCATCGCCACCGGTGGTGGCAGCGGGTGCGTCACCAGCATGCGCGTGATCCCTCGGCGCCGCGCCTCTTCAAGCAGCATCAGCGACTCCGACGGCGCGGAGTGGCCGGTCGCCAGCACCAGTCCATGCTGCGCGATCATGTCCAGCACGTCGAGCACCTCCGGCAGCAATGCCCCATCCCGCGACACGGGAACGTGACGCGGATTGGGCGCCAGCACCCGATGGTAGTGCTCGGAATCGAAGGTCGGCATCCACACGACTTTGCCGTGGCCGCCCGTCGTGCGCGCCATATGATCGACCGCCACGGCGTTGATCCCTGAGGACGCATTCAGGGCGATTCCCCCGAAGACCCGCAGTTCCGGTACAGCCCGCTCTACGAGAAAGGCCAGGCCGGCCGTCGGGGCGTAGTGGTTCTTCAGCAGCAGCCCGCGCATGCCTCGGTCTCGGGCGATGCGCGCCAGCTGGAGGGCGTCAATGGAGCGGGGGCCGCTGTCCGGGGCGCTGTGGACGTGCAGGTCGATGACCGCCTCCAAGCTGGCCGGCGGAACAACTCCGGGTCCGCACCATGCACAGTCGGGCTGGCTGGCGGCTGGGCCCGCTCCAAGGCCCAGCAGGACCCAGAACGCGACCGCCCGCCACGCGGCGTCGCCCCCGAGGCGGGCCAGCCCCGGGACGGGCTGGGCGCTGAGACGCGTTCGTGCTGTCACTTTGCAACAGGATTGCACACCGGGTGACCGCTGTCAGTGTTCAGGATGTCGTCTTGGCGGGCGGGTAAGGGCCACGCGGCCGCGCGACGCAAGGCCCTGCCGCTTGGCCAACGCGGATGCACCACAGCATGTGGTGGGAGCGGGACCAGGAGGCGATCCTAGCGGGGGGCGCATCTCGGCACATCAGCCCGCGCCGAAGGGAAGTGCAGTCTAGGGGTTGCCGGCACGATCGGTAGGCCCCTTGGCGCCTGTGTTCTCCTTGGTAGGCGGCACAGACCAGCGCCGGGCCATTCTGATGGCATTCCGGAACCGGCAGACCCGTCCGATACACTGGGCGACACTTTGGGTGTGAGTCGATGAAGCTGGCTGGCAGGGTGGCGATCGTCACGGGCGGCGCCACGGGGATGGGCCGCGCCATCTGCGCACTACTGGCCCGCGAAGGTGCCAGCGTGCTCGTGAACTACCGCTCTTCGGCGGCGGCCGCCAACGACGTTGTCGCCGACATCGAGGGGCAGGGCGGAACGGCTCTCGCCCATGCCGCTGACGTTCAGAGCGACCCCGATGTTCGGGCCATGGTGGACCTGGTTGGCGACCGCTGGGGCCGCTTGGACGTGCTGGTCAACAACGCCGGATGGAGCAAGGTAACTCCTCATGCGAACTTGGAAGCACTCACCGACGAGATTTGGGACCGGACGCTCAACACGAACCTGAGGGGCGCGTTCTACTGCTGCCGTGCCGCCGTGCCGCTGATGCGCCGTAACGGGGGAGGGTGCATCGTCAACAATGCCTCGGCATCCGCTTACACCGCGGCCGGAAGCACGATCGTATACTCCGCGTCCAAGGCCGCCATGGTGAACATGACCAAGTCTTTGGCCCGTGCGCTCGCCCCGGACATACGCGTGAACGCTGTCGCTCCGGGACTGGTCCAGACCAGATTCGCGGGTTGGCCCCAGGAAGCCTTCGATTCCGGCCGCGAGTCGTCGCCGCTCGGGTGCATCGCCAGCGTCGAGGATGTTGCCAGGACTGTGCTATTCTTGGCCGCCGACGCTCCGGCCATCACGGCCGAGACAATCCTTGTCGACTGCGGTGCGACCGCACTTGCCACCGCCCGTTCGAGGAGACCCTGAATAGCCGGGCTTCCGGCGCCGGATCCCTCAGAGGAGCCTGAATCTGGTGAGCGCGCGACTCGCAGCGTCTATCCGCTGGGCGACGCTTGCCTGCTTCTTGGGCAGCGCCGCACTACTGGTAGCTGCACTGCCGATTGCCGAGTTGCTTGAGCTGGTCCGCGGCAGAATCGCCAGCCTCGGAGTTTGGGCGCCGCTTGCGTATGCGCTGCTGTACGCCGCGGCTGCCACCCTCTTCGTGCCCGGTTCTGCCCTTTCGCTGGCGGCCGGACTTCTGTTCGGAGTCTGGCTGGGCACTGCCGTTGTCTGGTTCGGCGCCACCGCAGCCATCGCGCTGTCCTTCCTCATCGCCCGGTACGCGGCTCGCGGCAAGGTTGAGGAGATGGCTAGGACACGCCCGCGCTTCGCCGCGGTCGATAGGGCGATTGGAGAGCAGGGCTGGAAGATCGTTGCGCTGTTGCGCCTGTCACCCGTTTTCCCTTTCAGCCTTCAGAACTACCTGTACGGCATCACCGCCATCCGCTTCTTCCCTTGCGTCGTCGCGAGCGCGGTCTTTATCGTGCCCGGCACATTTCTCTACGTCTACCTCGGCTTCGCCGGCGGAGAGGCCGCCGTTGCCGCTGGCGGCGGCGCGGACACCCTGCGCCTCGTGCTCCAGATCGCCGGCCTGTTGGCAACTGCGGCCGTGACGATCGGAATTGCGCGCATCGCTGGCAAGGCGATTGCCAGCCACGCCCCCAACGACCCGGCCCGAGCCCATCCCGCCAAGCAGACTGCGGCGCGTGCCCGTCCGGTCAATGCGCTCCTGTTGCTCCTGCTCGGCCTCGCCTGCTTGGCGGCGAGTCTGGTTGCGTACCGATCCGGAGACTCCTTGCTGGACCCGGAAGGCACTCCTGCGGCTGACGCCGTCGGGACGGCTGCCAGCGCGGCGGGAAGCTATTGGGACAGGGCCGAAGTCGCCCGGATGTAGCACTCATGCCATCTCCCGCGGAAGTCCACGCCCCCGCCCAGCCTCTGGATCGCCACAACCGGATCCTCGTCGAGAATGTTCATCCTCCCGATTGGGTGAATCCGGCTCCCGCGGGCCGGTACCACATGGTCGTGGTCGGCGCTGGAACGGCCGGTCTGGTGACCGCTGTCGGCGCGGCCGGCCTTGGCGCCAAGGTAGCGCTCGTCGAGCGCAGTCTGATGGGCGGGGACTGCCTGAACGCGGGGTGCGTGCCGTCCAAGGCCCTCATCCGCGCGGCGCGCGCCCTTTCGGCGTTCCGAGGCGCCGCTGAGTTCGGCATCGCTGACCGCGCGCCGCGGGTGGACTTCGCGAAGGTCATGGAGCGCATGCGCCGCTTGCGCGCCGGCATCAGCGCGCACGATTCGGCCAAGCGCTTCAGTGAGCTTGGAGTGGACGTCTACCTAGGCCAGGCAAGCTTCACCGGCCGGCGCACTGTGCAGGTAGGAGACGCGACGCTGCGCTTCGCCAAGGCCTGCGTCGCCACTGGTACGCGCGCACGCATCCCGCCCGTACCCGGGCTTGCCGAAGCTAGGCCGCTCACAAACGAGACGCTCTTCAGCCTCACGGAGCTGCCGCGCAGGCTGGCGGTCGTCGGCTCGGGCCCCATTGGCGTGGAGATGGCCCAGAGCTTTGCCCGCTTCGGCTCTCGGGTGACGCTCGTCGAAGTTCGCCGAGGCGTCCTCCAGAGGGAAGACCGCGATGCTGCCGAGATCGTGCGCGCAAGCCTTGAGCGCGACGGCGTCCGGATGCGGTTCGACACCACGCTCACCAAGGTCCGGCGGGAGCAGGACAAGACCGTGCTTGAGGTTCAGGCCGGGGACGGCGGGCCCGGCACGATCTCGGCGGACAGGGTCTTGGTCGCCGCTGGGCGCGTGCCAAACTTGGAGGGGCTCGGCCTGGACAAGGCTGGCGTCGAGCACGACCCAAGGCGGGGAGTCCTTGTCAACGACAAGTTGCGCACGGCCAATAAGCACGTGTATGCAGCCGGCGACATCTGCTCCGAGTTCAAGTTCACCCACATGGCCGACGCCATGGCGCGCATCGTGATCGCCAACGCGCTGTTCTTCGGCCGTTCAAAGGCCAGCAGCTTGATCGTTCCGTGGTGCACTTACTGCGATCCCGAACTCGCCCACGTTGGCCTGAGCGAGCGGCAGGCCGCCTCGCGGAACATTCCGATCGACACGTACAGGACGGACCTCTCTAGCGTGGACCGTGCCGTCCTGGACTCGGAGGCCCAGGGCTTCGTCAAGATCCACTGCAAGCGCGGCAGCGACAAGATCGTTGGCGCGACGATCGTCGCTACCCATGCCGGCGAGATGATCTCCGAAGTCACCACGGCCATGACGTGTGGTGCGGGCCTCCGATCGATCGCCCAGACCATCCACCCCTACCCGACCCAGGCCGAGGCCATTCGCAAGACCGCCGACGCCTATCAGAGGACGCGACTCACACCCGGCGTGAAGCGCCTCCTCAAGACAATGCTGCACTTGCGCGGGTGACGGTCTTTAGGCACTCTGCCGCGGGGCCGCCGGCCAGTTCCATCTCGGTCATCATCCCCACGCTCAATGAGGAGGGCTGCATCGCAGCCACGCTTGAGAGGCTGCGGGGTGCGGACCTGTCCGAGGTCATCGTCGTCGATGGCGGAAGCGCTGACGGCACGGTCCGCATCGCGGAGGGTATGGGGGCCATCACCCTTAGCGCCTCCGCCGGACGCGGTCGCCAGCAGAATCTGGGCGCCGAGCGTTCCTCGGGAGACATCCTGCTGTTCCTCCACGCGGACACTACGCTGCCTGCGGACTTCCCCAGCCATGTGCGGGGCACGTTGGCGAGGCCCGGCACCAGTGCCGGCGCGTTCCAGTTCCGGCTGGACACCGACGGATGGGGATTGGCTCTCGTCGAGCGCATGGTTGCCCTGCGGTGTGCGGTGTTCGCGATGCCCTACGGAGACCAAGCCATCTTCACGACGCGTGAGGCCTTTGAGCTCGCTGGCCGGTTCAAGGACCTGCCCGTGATGGAGGACTTCGACCTCATCCGCCGCCTGAAGCGGATCGGACGGGTCCGTCTCGCTCCGACGGCTGCCGTCACCTCGGCACGACGATGGCGGCGGGAAGGGGTGCTCCTAGCCACTCTCAAGCACCAGGTGTGCATCCTGGGCTACTACTTGGGCGTGCGGCCCGAGTTGCTGGCGCGCCTGCGAGGGCGGATCATCGGCCGACGGTCCAAGTGTCCGACCGGGAAGAGGGAGGCGCGTACCATAGGTGCAAGACGTTTGCATGAGTGAGGCTGGAACATTGGCGGGCTTGGAGCCAGGCCGGACCGCGATTGTCGGCGATCTAGCCTTTGGAGAGGCCGACCGCGTGCGGGTGATGGAGATGGGGTTCATCCCTGGAGCACCGGTCTCATGCCAGCGGGTGGTTCCCATGGGGGACCTGGCCGTGTATCAGGTCGACGGCGGCCTCATCGCCATCCGAAGGGAGACGGCAGAGCAGATCGGGATCCTGTCGTCTGCCGATGAGAGAGCGGAAAGTGCCGAGCGCGGCTGAAATAGGGCTGCCCGACCGGCCGGCTGTCGGGGTCCGGACGGTGGCGATTTGCGGTCCCCCAAACGTGGGCAAGTCGACCTTCTTCAACCGCCTGACTGGGCTGCGCCAGAGAGTGGCCAACTATCCGGGGATCACGGTCGAGAAGCGCATCGGCACGTTCGAGCTTTCCGGCGGGGAGACGGTCGACCTGATCGATCTTCCCGGGATCGTGGGCCTCCACCCTCGCTCGGAGGACGAGCGCATTTGCATGGACGTGCTGCTGGGAGCGAGGGAAGGCACACCTCGCCCGTCTGCGGTCATCCTGCTGCTCGATTCCACAAACCTACAGGGACACCTGCGTCTCGTGCCCGGGATCCTTGGCTTCGGTATCCCGACGTTGGTCGTGCTCAACATGTCCGATGACTTGGAGGCTCGCGGCGGCAGAGTCGACGCGGACGCGCTCGCGACCCGTATCGGAGTACCGGTGGTTGCGGCCAGCGCAAGGCGTGGCACGGGCATGGACCGCGTGGTTTCGTTCCTTGAGGGCACGCTCGCCCAGCCGAAGCGCGTCGAGCTGCCTGTGCTGAACTCCATTCCTGCCGAGCGGCAGTGGGCCAGCGGGGCTGCGCAGCGCGCCGGTTACCACGCTCCCGAGCCCTCGCTTTGGGGCCGCCGCCTTGACCGCGTCTTCCTGCACCCGATCCTCGGGCCGCTGATCTTCTTGGCCGTCGTCGTTGCGGTGTTTCAGTGCATCTTCACCGTGGCAGTCCCACTAATGGACGGCGTTGAGGCCGCAGTCGCCGTATCGGGCGGCTGGCTGGGCACGCTCCTTCCCGATTCCGTTCTTAAGGACCTCTTGCTGGAGGGTGTCTGGGGAGGGGTTGGCGCTGTCGTGGTCTTCCTGCCGCAGATTCTGATTCTGTTCCTGTTCGTTGGTGTGCTGGAGGACTCGGGATACCTGGCGAGGGCCGCAGTGATTGCGGACCGGTCGATGCGGGCGGTTGGGCTGGAGGGTCGCTCCTTCATCCCGCTTCTTTCGTCCTACGCTTGCGCAGTGCCGGCTGTCATGGCGGCGCGGACGGTCGAGAATCCCCGGGACCGGCTTGCCACTCTCTTCGTCGCCCCGTTGACCACTTGCTCGGCCCGCCTGCCGGTCTATGCTCTGTTGATCGCAGCGTTCATCCCCGAGCGCCCCTTGTTGGGACCCTTTGTCGGAACCCGGGCGACAGTGTTGCTTGGCCTGTACGCCGCGGGCTTTGCCGCGGCCTGTGGCACGGCGTGGCTACTCAAGTCCACGATTCTCAAGAGCAAGCCGGCTCCGTTCATGCTGCAGCTTCCTCCCTACCGCTGGCCGACGGTACGGTCCCTTTCGTTTCGCCTTCTCGACCGCGCGACGATCTTCTTGCGGCGGGCTGGCACGGTTATCTTGGTCACCACCATCGTGCTGTGGGTGTTGGCCAGCATCCCGTATCAGGGAGGAGAGCCGCCGGCTATCGGGGACAGCG